>JBGTRP010000122.1:0-12335 GCA_041940685.1 Acanthopleuribacteraceae bacterium | reverse complement strand
CTTTGAACGCTTGCAGAATGCGGGAAGCCTTACCATCTACGACAACAACTACCAGCCTGTGAAGGAACTGAACCTCGGTCATATCGGACTTAATTTGGATCAGTTCCAGGTCTCATCGGATGGGAGTTGGGTCGCGGGGGAAACCACGAGCAGTGACCCGAAACGCGGCAAGGTGGTTTTCGAATTTATGCTTATGGATCGCAAATTCAACGCCAAGCAAAAGCTGCTTCACTATGAACAAACCCTTTTTGACCCGAGCCGCATCGGCGATCCCGCCTATTGGAAGCAACTTCTGGCGGAGGCAATCGGCGTCAACGCCAAGGGCAATAGCGCCTATGTGGCGTTCGGCCCCCAAGGCGAGGTGTACACGGCCGTGGCCTCCCGTTACGAGGTTACCCATTGGAGCCCGGAGCTGGAAAAGGTCCGCATCATTGAACGGGACTACCAGCCCATTCCCCAATCCGAGGAGGAGATCGCGGCGGTTGTGGATCCGATCTTCGCGGAAATTCTCGCGCAATTACCCGGCCAAATCCAGTCCATCATCACGCCCAATCTCATCAAGGAGGCCGTGAGCATGGCGGAATTCCCGCCGGTGAAGAACCCGATCTTCGGTTTGAGCGTCACGTCCACGGGCCTGCTTTTGGTGATCCATGATCAAAGCTTGAAAACCGGAGTCGAGAAGGCCGACATATTCGGCCCACGGGGCAAATTTCTCGGCGTGATGACCCATCCACATCTGGGGCTCTCCAGAATGGTATTCCACGAGGGTTTTGCCTACACCATCGAAACCGTGGATGAAGAAAACTATGTGGTGCGCTACAAAACCACGCTGCCGGCTCCTGTCCCCGGAAGGTAGCCCCCATCGGGGCCAGGCCATTTTTAGGAGAAAACCGCCCGAACCGTCTCCCGATTCAGGCATACAGCGACAGATCGGGCGGGCGGGGATCCAGCGGGGTTTTGATGACGATATAGCTGAAATACTTGCTGATGCCGATGTCGGCGGCCAAGAGTTCTTCGATCACCTCTTGGTAATGGCCGATATGGCGCGCCGCGAACTTGACCAGATAGTCGAAACCGCCGCTCACCATATGACATTCCAGGGCCTCGGGCACGGCCGCGAGCGCCCGCTCGAAACGCACGAAATCCTCAAGGCGATGGTCGGCGAGGGTAATTTCGGTGAACACCAACACCGAGGTCGCGATGCGGCTCAGATCCAGGATGCCCTCATAACGGCGGATCAGCCCGGTTCGCTCCAATCGCCTGAGCCTTTGCAGGCAAGGGCTGGGAGAAAGGCCCACCTTTTCGGCCAGGCGCACGTTCGTGATGCGCGCGTTGCGCTGCACCTCGCTGAGAATGCGGAGGTCAATGGCGTCGAGCTTGGCGCTGGGCATGATTTGCCGTCCTAAGTTTCGCGGATCGCTTTTTGATGCGCGACCACCAAATCGGCCATGCTGTTGAAGTGAAAGTCCACCTCGGGCCTGGTGGCCGGCGCCTTGGTGGCGCCCCAGCCGCCTTGGTCGTATCGGCGATCGATCCAGGCGTTTGCCAAACCAAACTCCCGCGCGGGCGCATGATCGTGATAAAGGCTCTGGGCGGTGTGCAAAATCTTGTTCCGCGAAATTCCCAAGTCCCGTTCCACGCCCGCGATCAGGTAGTCGAAATTGCGCGCGTCGGGCTTGTAGGAACCGATATCCTGGGCGGTGTAGATGGCGTCGAAACGCACGGCCAGTTTTTGATTGCTGGCCGCGAAGCCCGCGCGATGGACATTGGAGAGGATCACCAGTTTGTAGTACTTGGCCAAATACATCAAGGATGAGGCGGAATCGGCAAAGGCGGGCCAATCGGGCACGGATTCGCCAAAGGCGGCGGCCATTTCCCGCGGCGCTGTCACGCCCCATCGCTTGGCCAAGCGATCATGCACCCTGATGAGCACCTCGGAGTAGAGCATTGCGGGGGTTTCGGTTTCCTGGACCACCTCCTCGGAGGCGAAGTCCTCCAGAATGCGGTCGGGGGAGGGGGGCTTTTCCAGGAGGCCGGTCAGGGGGCGCAAGGCGTTCAGGATACCGCTTTCCCAATCGATCAGGGTGCCGTAACAGTCGAAGGTCAAAACCTCAAAATCGGTGAGTTTCATGAGTTTTTCTCCATGATCATGTCGTTGACATGGCGGCCCGCCGCCCATGGGGATAGCCTAACAAAAACCGCGCGGCATGGGATGTTGAAACCATGGCCGCAAACAGCAGAAATTCCCGATAACCGCGTCTAACTCAATCGAATAAACTTCCAAAGGCCAATTTTCTACCTCATATAGTCTGGCCCCAAAGTTTCAAAGGGGTTCCACCTGTCCGGATTTTGAGTTTGCCGCCTTTTTCGAAATAGTCGGTCTCATTCTGGTGGCGGTTCATCGCATCAGATTCTCCGCGCTTGAGCGCCATTTTGAGCGCCAAGACCCGCTCATTTTCGAAAAGCAATTCGTAGTGATCCGGCGAGGCGATATGAGCCGGCTTCATATCACGCATGGCCAATGCTGGAAAAATTCCCAACAAGGTAATCGCCCAAGGGAACATTCGTCTTGTAGATTGAAGGGTCATCCCCTCCTCCTATGTTCCGAGTTGATGAAGTTGGATTAAAAGTGTTCGTAGAGATGGGCTTTGAAACGCGCGAAATCTTTTTCTGGTTCGGCGTTCTTCATCACGTCATAGCAAGCAAAGGTGGGTAAGGGCTCCATCGCAAAGAAGCGGAAATTCATATGCATGGGGAACCAGAGATCATCTAGGGTTTTGCCCTGGAAGAGATATTCATTCGGATCGTTGAATGATTCTTCCGGCGCGTTGAAGGTCAGAGACAGCATGTATTTCTTGCCATTCAATGTTCCGCCCGCACCATAATTCTTTTTCGGTGCATCACGGCGCCGCCCGTCACCCTCACATAAGGCGCCTCCCATTCCCGCCGTATAAACCTCATCCATGTATTTCTTGAAGGTCCACGGCACCATCATCCAGTTGACGGGTGATTGAAGCAGGACCACATCGGCCCATCGATGCTTCTCAAGTTCGGCATCCACATCCCATTTATCGTCGGTATGCATGAGTTTGGTGCTATGGCCTTTGGCGCGCAGTAGTTCGTCCGCTAATTCGACCAGTGTTTTGTTAAGCCGCCCTTCCGCAAAGGGATAATGGTGATGGGCGTTGATGATGAAAATATTTGCCATGTACTGTCCTCCGTTAGAATTTGTTCTCTTAAGATTTTTTTGATATCTATGAGGTGTTAGCTCCACCTTTTTCTCTATTGTGTGTATGGATACAGGTTCGTTCTTGTTCCAGATGGGATGACTGGACATAGATCGACCTCTTGGGAGCCGAGCCACCGCGACTGCCCCTAAGGACCGGTTTTATGATGAGGGCTACAGACGCAACTTGCGCTCAGGCCGCATCTTTCAGCAGTTGATCGATTTGAGCCTCAAAGATCGCCACCTCTTGGGCGCCGCTGATTAAGATGCGTTCGTTGAAGATGATGGTGGGCACGCCCCGTATGCCTCGTTCCATCCATTGGCGTTCCTCTGCCCTGACCGCCCGGGCCAGACTCTCCTGCTCAAGAGCGGCCGCGGCTTGTTTCCGGTCCAGGCCCACCTCGGCGACTAGGGCCAACAATACATTCCTGTCGCTAATATCCTTTTGCTCGCCGAAATAGGCGCTGAACATTCTCAATTTCAAAGCCGTCTGTTGGGGGGAATCGGCGGCCCAATAAAGCAGTTGATGGGCCTTGAAGGTATTGAGCATGCGCATCTCGTCGAAATAGTTGAAGCTGAACCCCAGAGAGGCGCCCAAACGCGTGAGCTTGCGGCGCGCATCGATGCTTCCCTGTTTGGTGGTTCCGTATTTTCGACTCAGATGCTCGCGCAGATTCTGTCCCTCATCCGGCATATGGGGATTGAGCTCGAATGGATGCCAGACCACCTTGGGGGTAACTCGGTCGCCAAAGGATTGCAGGGCCTTTTCCAAGCGCTTGTAACCGATGATGCACCAGGGGCAGACCACGTCGGAAACGATATCGATGCGTAGTTCCATTTGATTCACCTCCGAACATCATTTTTGAAACGTGCCGCGTTGGCAGCTTGAGCGGCGGCCACATCACCCTTGCCGAAGAATTGGGGAAAGGGTTTGGGCAGCTCAAGGGCGCGCTGGGTTGCGGGTCGGGCATCGATACGATCGAACCAGGCACCCAGATTGTCCAGACCAGCCACGGAAACTTTTGCCCAATAATAGGATCGCGCCCAGGGATAGGTGGCCATGTCGGCAATGGTGTACTCATCACCCACCAAATAGGCATGCCCCTCCAATTGCTTGTCCAAAACCTCCAAGAGGCGACGCGACTCCGCCACGTAGCGTTCTATGGAAAAAGGTTCATGGTGTCCTTGAGGTTCGGCAATGCGCTGGAAATACATGGCCTGTCCCATCATGGGACCGATCCCGCCCATCTGGAACATCAACCATTGCAGAGTGCGTGAACGCTGCTTCTGTTCGGTGGGTAGGAACTTCCCGTATTTTTCCGCCAGATACCACAAGATCGCGCCGGATTCGAACACCACAAAATTGTCGTTGCCCCGATCGACAATGGTGGGAATTCGGCCGTTGGGATTGAGCTCCATGTACCATGGAGATTTCTGTTCTTTTTTAGAGAAATCGATGTGGGTTAATTCATAGGGAACACCCGCTTCTTCCAGGAAGATTAATGGCTTCCAGCCGTTCATGGTTGTGGCGGTGTACAGATGGATATCTCTTTTGTCGCTCATGTCACCCCCCCCGCGACCGGGCTTTCCACCTCGGGAAAAACCTCGCTGAGATGTTTGATGTAGCGAGCGCGATCCTGCTCGAACTCAGGCTGGTGGATGACCGGGTTTTGCTTACCCAGAATCAAAAGAATGGTCTGCATGGGTTCACCTCATGGAAATGATATCGGGGCTGGCTGATGGCCCCGCCGTTTTCGCAAGTAATCATAAGTTTCCAGGTTACCGCTTGCAACCAGTGCTTTTTTTGTAACCACCCTAATCCCCCGGCCCGGCTGGAAAAAAAATTAGAGAAAAAATGTAACTGCCTCGGCCCCCAAAATCCTTGCTGGACCAAACCTGAGTTCAACCTAAGCTACAAGGGCAAAGTTGTGATCTACACTTGTTTTTCGCACGCCAGGTTACTAAAATAAACCAAGCGGCCACTGTCCATAAGGAGGCGTGTATGGGTTTGAATACGGAAACACCGGTCATCGAGACGGAGGTCAGCTTCGGGGGCAGAAAAAGGAAATCGGTGATCGATACCTGTATGCGCCCCTGCTCTATCGAACGGGGAATGCGCATTTTGGGCGGCAAGTGGAAAGGCTCCATCTTGTGGCATCTCAAGGATGGTCCGGTCCGCTTCAACGACCTGACCCGTATGTTGGGCGGCGCCAGCAAGAAGATGGTGGACCAACGCCTCAAGGAAATGGAAGGGATAGGCTTGGTTGAACGGCAGGTATTGAGCACCCGCCCCATTGCCGTGGCCTACAGCATTACCGAATTTGGTGAGTCCACACTCAAGGTGCTGGAACAATTGAAGAACTGGGCCGAGGACCACGATATTTGAATCGGACCTCTCGCCAATGGCTTGGCAACTAGCCGCAATCTCTGCCGGCCGCGACGCAGGCCCCAACCGGGCGTGTCGGGTTGATTTCGCAATACCGATGAGCACCCTTATTTGAGGCCGAGGCGCTTGGCCAGGTGGTGGAGGTTGGAACGGTTGATTCCCAACAGCTCGGCCGCCTTGGACCAATTGCCGTTGGTTCGTTCAACCATGGCTAAAATTTCCTGTTTTTGAAACATCTCGACCCTTTGGCGTAGCGGCAGGTCGGGCAAGCTGGGCGAGGCCGGTTTGGGTTTCGGCGCCATCGCCGTGTCTGGCGTCCGCTCCATGTAGCCGTCGAAATATATAGGCCTCAAATGGAGGGCTGGTTCCTTTTGATCGGAATGAGCCTTCAACATGGCTCTCGTGACCGCGTTTTTGAGCTCACGAATGTTGCCGGGCCAAGAGTATCCCTTCAAAACGAGATAGGTTTCCGGAATGATGGAAATCGACCGGAGGCCCAAGGGCCGCCTCGATTTCTCCGCGAAATGCATGACCAGAGTTTCGAGATCTTCCAAATGATCCCGCAAAGGCGCCACGTGAATGGGGTACACATGGAGACGGTGATACAGATCGAGGCGAAAACGGCCATCCGCCGACTCTTGCTCCAGGTCTCGGTTCGTTGCCGCGATGATGCGAACATCCACCTTCTTTACATCATCCGTTCCCACCCGCTGCACCTCGCCTTCCTGCAGGGCGCGCAACAATTTTGCTTGGACGGGCGGGGCCAACTCGCCGATTTCATCCAAAAAAAGCGTGCCTCCATGAGCCACCTCGAACTTGCCGGCCCTTGCTTGGACGGCGCCTGTAAAAGCGCCTTTCGCATGGCCGAACAACTCACTTTCCGCCAGCGATTCTGGCAAGGCCGCGCAGTTGACATAAATAAGCGGTTTGCCCGCTCTTCTGGATTCGCGGTGGATCGACCTGGCCACCAATTCCTTGCCGACCCCGCTTTCTCCCGTGATCAATACGGAAAAATCAGAGCCAGCCACGGTCCGGATTTCCCCTTTCAACTCGTCAATCACCTTGCTGACGCCCAGCAATTGACCGGCGCGCTGGTCGTCGGTTTTCAGCAATTCCTCCGTCAAACTCAATTGATCGCGGTGTTGTGTCTCCAACCGGGCAATCAACAGACTGGTCTGCAATGCCGCGCCGGCCAAAGCTCCCAACAACTTTAAAAACTTATAGTCCAAATCATCAAAAGCATCCGGCTTGAGCGCATCGAGGGTGAAGATTCCAACCAAATCCTCCTGAACCGTCAATGGGCAACCCATACAGGAGTGGACGTGACCCGGGCTGCCTTCCTCTTCTCCCAGGAGATGGTCAAAGGGATCGGGCAGGCTGCTTTCAGAGGGGAAAATAACCGGGTCGGTCGAGTTGCAGATGAGCTCGAGCCTGGGATGCTCGCTCAGGGGATAAGCCTTTCTCATGGCCTTGGCGCTCAGACCGAAGGCGGCCAGTGGCCGCAAGGCGCCAGGTTGTTCCAGCACCATCAAGCTGGCCGCGTCGCAAGGGATCAGGTTTCGAATGGCATTTAAGAAACGATCGTAGCGATCGGATGCGGAAACCGCCTGGGTAAGGCTCACGGCAATTTCGATCAAGTCGGCGAGGTAATGCATGTTGTGATGATAACAACATTGTTGCTGATTTTACAACGAACATGTGTTGTGAAAGTAACAACTCAAGATCTAAGTTATTGGATTTATTGGGCTTAAATTTTGGCATCATCCATGCTCTATTCGAAGACAGAGGAGGAGGTCGAGATGCATATTCCCTCTCATTTGGAAGCTTACAAGCGAACGGCCGTGTTTACCCAAGAATCCGTACCCCAGGGGTTGTTGAAAACGCATACGACCGCCCCGGGCGCCTGGGCAAGGATCGTGGTGAAACAAGGGCGGCTGTTATTTACTCGCCTAGGCGGTCGACCCCATCAGGAAGAGCTCTCGCCGGAAAAAGATGGTTGGATCGAACCAGAAAACCCACACTTTCTCACCTGCGAGGGCCCGGTTCGCTTTTATCTCGAGTTTTATCGCAAGAGGAGGATCTGATGGCGCCCTTTTACATCATTCTCGGGTCGTTTCTGTTGTTGTCCCTTTATCACTTGCTCATCCGCCGGATCAGCCTATCCGCCAAAATGCGGTTTTCCCTGGGGGTGATGTTTGCCTTCACCGGTGTGAGCCATTTCTTTTTAACGGAACAAATGGCGGCCATGATACCCGCGTTTCTTCCCATGCGGGAATATGCGGTCCTGGCCAGTGGCGGCGGTGAGATCCTGCTGAGCCTGTTCCTGTTGCACGGCTGCTGTCTTCGCGCCACAACGGGCGTCACGATCCTCCTTTTGTTGGTGCTGCTGCCGTTCAATATCTACAGCATCCTTGAGGATAGCGGCATGTCGGGAGGTAGAAACGACCATTATTTGCTGATCAGAATCGGGGTCCAGCTTTTCTTGGTGGCCTGGACCTGGTGCATGTACCACACCTCAAAATCACGAATGGAGGTAGCGCAATGACTCACCACGCCGGCTTGGCAGTTCACTTGACTCCCGAGGTAAGTCTCATTGAAAAAATGGAACCCCGGAAACAGGCACGCAACCCGAGGCAAGACCCTATAAAAAGTTTGATGGATGTGGTTTTGCTGCGAAAATCAATATTGCCCGCCCTGTTCATTCTGCTCTATTGGGGCGCGGTGGGCGGAATACTCTATGGAACGTGGTGGCTCTACCGTCATGGTAATTGGGCCTGGGTGATGTCCTTGGTATTTGGAAACCTCATGGCGCGAGCCATTTTTGAAATCTTGGTCTTGAAATTCAAAACCCTCCAACAGCGCTTGCGGCTGGCTGAGTTGGTTCGCCAACAATTGGAAGGACAACAATCAAGAGAGGTGTAAGTTGCGGCTATTGATTTTAGCGATGATATTTTCCTTCACGACGGTCCTCGCGTCGGACCTGGTGCTCACCATTCACAATACCCGGGAGAACCAGGGACAGGTTTTGGTTTCCCTGTTCGATTCCGCTGAAAACTTCCTGCGCAAACCCCTGCTGGCAAAAAAAGTAGAGGTGGGCGCATCCGGTCCGGTGCAGATCACGTTCTCCGATCTACCACCTGGCGACTATGCCCTTGCCCTGGTTTACGATCTCAACGCCAACGGCAAATTGGACACCGGCCTGTTCCGTATCCCCAAGGAACCGATCGCCTTTTCCAACGATGCGAAGGGCAGGTTCGGCCCGCCCTCATTTGAAAAATGTGTCTTTCGCCATGGCGAGGAACGCCAGGAAATCAGCCTTCACTTGGAAAAGGTCAAAAAATAATTCCAACCGAGCCCTGCCAAAAGATTGTTCCTGCCCTCAGGGTTTGGTTGGGAAATCGAGCTCGCTGATCTCAAACTCCTCTTCCTCATTCAGGATGAGACCCAAAATCCGATCGTTTCGGGTGAATACCAGGGATCCATCGCCGTATTGGAACCTTCCCCGGTTGAGCAGGGCGCCGGTCTCCCGATCACAGGCGAACCAATTCCCCTCGGGGAACCCCTCGCAACTGAAGACTCCGCCATCCGGGGTTTGTAGGAAGATGACATGTTCCCGCTTGACGACAAAGCGCGTGTAATAGGCTTTGGGATGGTCGAAATCGGTGCGGATGTTGGGAAAGTTCTTGAAGGCGAAGGTTCCGCCGCCCAAACAGGGAATGGCCAGGTCCGGCCACCATGCCTTCTCCTCGTCGGTAACTTTCTCAGCGGGAAGGTCATAGTTGACCTCCGTTACGATCTTCCCCGCGGCATTCACCTGGAAAAGCTTTTTATTCTGAGAAAAGCCGAAATACCACAAGCCATCGGCTCCCCGTTGGACCTCACAGGCGGGTGGAAAGGCTTTCACCTTAGCGTAGTTGTTGCCCTCGCGCGGAGCGGTGAACGATTCGTTGCGCCACTTCTTCATCGTAGCGAGTAATTCGCCCCCGGCGTCCACCAACTCGATATGGTTGTGGATGACCGTGGGGCTTTCCTGGTAGCGCGCCGTGATCAGGAAGCGGTTGGCTTCAAGCGCCGAAAAGGTGCGCAGCCTGGGTTTGACCATGCGACTGGACTTGATGAAATTTCCCTGCATATCGTGTTGACTCAATACCCCGCGACCGTCGAGCACCCACAGAGATCCCGCGCCGATGTCGATCACCATGGGAATATTGAACTCGCCCGGACCCTCGCCCTTTCTGCCGAAGGAACTCAGGAAGGTCCCGTCGGGGTTCCAGATATGCACCCGAGAGGTATTGGAGTCCACCAGGTAAAGCCGCCCATCGGGGGCGAAGATAAAACTGGCGGGCGCGCTCAGGTAATCGCCCCCATCCTCGGGAATGGATTGAAAGGTGCTCACGACCTCCATCCCCGAACCTAACAAAAAAACCAACAACCACATCATGGAGGCCTCCTAACCAAAACCGGCTTTTCGGTCTTTAAATGTAACAACCATTGGTCCGATTTCATATAAAATCAGGTGGGCTTGAAAGCAATTCATCCCATTGGGCCAAGGTTGCCCTTTATTTAGTCGGAAAAAGCGGGAACAAAGTTGGCGCCATTTGCGGAGTTCGTTTTTTTAAGCCCTCGTGGTTCAATAGAGAAACCAGTTAGGAGGTCAGGATGTCAGAAGCAATGGAAGGTCAGGGAAGTTGTCTGTGCGGCGCCACGGGGTTTTCGGCAAAAAAGGTGAGCAACAGCGTGGGCGCCTGTCATTGCGGCATTTGCCGGAAATGGGGCGGCGGCCCCTTGATAGCCGTAGACTGTGGCACGGATATCACCTGGCGGGGAGAGGAGCATATCAGCGTGTACGATTCCTCGGATTGGGCGGACAGGGGGTTCTGCAAACAATGCGGCAGCCATCTTTTTTACCGCTTAAAAGCGAACGGTCAATACATCATCCCACAGGGCCTGCTGGATGGCGGCGAAGGCTTCGTGTTCGATCATCAGGTGTTCATCGAGGAGAAACCATCCCTGTATGCCTTTGCCAATGAAACCAAAAACATGACAGGCGCCGAGTTGTTTGCCCAATTCGGAGCCGCTCCAGATTGAGCCATGGCGGCAAATGACCAAGGGCTTCCGTTGTTTTAAGCTTGCCGGAGCCGGTAACCCACCTTGCGCACGGTGAGCAGATGGCGCGGTCGGTTGGGGTCCTTTTCCAGCTTGCGCCGCAGCTCACCGATATGGGTATCCACGGTTCTCGTGAGCACATCGCCCGGGTAGCCCCAGACCTCTCGAATCAGATCCAGGCGGTGCGCCACGGCGCCATTGCGTTTGACCAGCGCCAACAGGAGCTCGAATTCCTTGGGCGCGAGGGACACCGGTTTCCCGTCCCGCAATACCTCGCGCGCATCGGGCCGCAGCTCCACCGAGCCGAAACGGATCACCTCCGCGCCCTGCTCTGCCGATGGCAGCCGCCGTAAGAGCGACTCCAACCGGGCCATCAGCTCGAGCACGCTGAAGGGTTTGGTCAGGTATTGATCCGCCCCGAAACGAAACCCCCGCACCTTATCGACCTCCTCGTCGCGGGCGGTCAGGATCAACACGGGGGTTTCGTCGCCGGACTGGCGCAGGTTCCGCAGAATGGTGAAACCATCCATGCCCGGCAGCATCAAATCCAGGAGGATTGCATCGGGATGTTGGTCGTCAATCAAGCGGTCGGCATCGGCGCCGTTGCGGCAAAGAATCACCTCATAGCCCTCGATTTCCAGGTTGTTGCGCAGGCCGTAAGCAAGGTTTTCATTGTCCTCGATCACCATAATCCGTTTTTTCATGGCGGGCCTCCAGTTCCCCGCGCGGTGGCTGTTGTTTTTTCAGCGGAGGGATTTTCGGTAGTCCCGGCACCGGCCAGGGGAAAAGCCAGCACGAAACGCGCGCCACCGGCAGCGCCCTCCTCCACCCAGGCGCGCGCGTCCTGAGCGCGGGCCAACTCCCGCACCAGCCAGAGGCCGATACCCGTACCCGCCACCGCGCTATTGCGATGTTTGGGCAGGCGCGCGAAGCGGCCCCAAATCATTTCCCGGTGCCGGGTGGGAACCCCTTGCCCGCGGTCTTCCACCCAAAGCTGGACCTCGTCTCCCCGCCGCGCCCATCCCAGGCCCACGGGTGCGTCCGCGGGTCCGTATTTCAGCGCGTTGTCGATCAGGTTGCGCAACATGCGGCGCAGGCAACGCGGTTCGGCGAGGATGCGCACGGATTCTCCGCGCGTCACCTCAAACCGTTCACGGCCAGGGCCGAAGATCGGCCTGAAATGATCGGCCTGTTCTTCCAACAGGTTTTCGACCTCCAGGGGAACCACGGCGAGCTTGGACAAGCCGTGCAGCGCGCTTGAAAAGCGAATCGCGTTTTCCACCAGATCGCCCATGCGTTTGGTTTCTCCAAGTATGATTTCCAGGGCGCGGCGGGCCTCCTCGGGCGAGCGGACCCGTTCCAGGAGCAGGGTCTCGGCGAACATTTGGATTTGGGCGACGGGCGTACGCAACTCATGAGAAATGGTGGCCAGGGAATCGGCTTGCCGTAGCGCCAAAATTCGCTCCCGCCGCAACAGCCAGAGGGTCAACGCCACCAATCCCACGGTGAGGATCATCAGGCTCAGCAGCAGCGGGAGCCGCGAGCCCGGCAAACCGCCGATGATCAGGCCATCCGCGAAGTCGGCGTCCACGGCCACCTCCACCCGCATGTCGCGAA
>JBGTRP010000121.1:0-12376 GCA_041940685.1 Acanthopleuribacteraceae bacterium | reverse complement strand
GGGGTGCGGTTGATCTCGTCGGCCAGCAGGATTTGGGTGAAGATGGGGCCCTTGTGAAATTGGAAGAAGCGCTTTCCGGAGGCATGGTCCTCCTCCAGGATTTCGGTGCCGATCACGTCGGACGGCATGAGATCCGGCGTGAATTGGATGCGGCGGAAACTGGCGTCCACCGCGCGGGCGAGGGTGCGCACCATCAGGGTCTTGCCCAATCCGGGCACCCCGCGCAAAAGGCAGTGCCCACCCGCGAGCATGGCGGCAAGCAGGCCCTCCAGCGCCTCGTCCTGGCCCACGATGACCTTGTGCAGCTCTTGCCTCAGGTCATTCAGCCGATCCGTCAACTGTTCGATTTCCGGCCGTTCCAGCCCGGTTTGGCTCATAATCCGCTCCCCTTCATGGCCGCAATGCATCGCGCGGCCCGGCGCTTCGTTCTTCTTGCGAAATCGGCTCTCATCGATCGTCCTTTTAACTGGTCAGCGCGTACATGACGATGTTGACGCCGAAACGCGTGTTGTCGCGCGCCAGCCAGCGCTTGTTGCGGAAGTCGTAATCCCACTCGCAGCCGTAGTCCTTGTTGCTGTAGAGCACGCCGATCCGGCCGTCGATCTCGATGGCCTTGAGGTAGTCGTGGACCAGGTCATCGCCCCAGCCGTTGAGCTCGAAGGCGGTGGTGGGCGGACCGTCCTCGAAGTGGAAGAAGGCCCGGTAGATGGGATGGTCGTTGGGTATTTTTTTCAGGGCGTCCTCACCGAAGATCGCGGCCATCTGTGTCTCGAACGAGCGGGCGAACAGGCCGTCGATATCGTGGTTGCAGTCGTCGGCGAAGACGAACCCCCCGTTGCGCACGTAGGTTTCGAAGTTCTCCCGTTCGGCCGGGGTGAATTGCACCAGCTTGTGTCCGGCCATGTAGCAGAAGGGCGCGTTCAGCATGGCCCGGTCGCTCAGGGCGATGACCCGCTCACGGGGTTCCACCTTGAGCGTGGTGTACTGAATCAGGGAGTGGATGAGGTTGGAGGGCATGCGCTGATCCACGTCCCAGTTGCCCGATTCGTAACGCAGCCGGGTAAAGGTGAAATCCGGCATGCCCTCGAAGGCAGCCGAACTCGAACCCGCCCGAACGGAACGAACCAGACCGCCGGCGCCCGCGGCCAGTGCGGCCAGGAAAGATCGTCGCAACACGTTTGTCTTGCTCCACGCGGCATCGCGGACCCGGCCCGAGGGCCGGCCGCGATTCCGGAAATTCACCTCTTCCGGACGGCGGACCGGGAGCCCGCCGCGCCGGAACCATGACGGCATTCGCCTCATTTGCCGGAACAACCGGCAAGTTTGGCTTATACGGCGTCGGAAAGACTGGTAAAGGTGAAGTCGCGAACCTTGATGGGTGGGATCAGATTCCCGTTGAAGCGGGAGGGTCGACCCATGGCCTCAAGGTTGTTCAACATAATGATCGGGCTCTCGTTGAAACGCAAGTTCTTGATGGGATGTTTGATCTTCCCGTTTTCGATGAAGAACGTGCCGTCCCTCGTGAGACCGGTGTAGAGCAGAGTCTGTGGGTCCACGCTGCGGATGTACCACAGACGCGTGACGAGGATCCCTTTCTTGGTGTCCTTGATCAGGTCTTCCAAGGAAGCGTCGCCGCCGAGCATTCTCCCGTTCTGAGGAGAGGGAACCGCCTTGACCCCCTTCTTCTCCGCCCAATAGCGGGAGTAGTAGAGGTTCTGGGCCACGCCGTCCTTGATCCAGTAGACCCGTTCGTTGGGCCTGCCGTCGAAGGACCAGGGGGAAGCGGGAATCTCCGCCTCCGTGGGATCGGAGTACAGCGTGATGCGCTCATCGACGATCTTCTCTCCCAATTTGTTGCCGCCGCCTTTTTTGGACATGAAGTTCCGGCCCTCATCCGCGGAACGCGCGTTGAAAGCCCCCAACATATTGCCCAGCAACTGCGAGCTGGCCGCGGGTTCCAGAATGACCGTGTACTTGCCCGGTTCGATGGCTTGCGGCTCGCGCGACATCAACGCCTTGTCGATGGCGATTTGCGAGGCCGTGCCCGTATCGAGCCGGCTGACATCGTTGTAATCCTTTTGAACCCAGCCGGAGCCGGTACCGTCCTTGGTTCGAATCGTCACCGAAAAATCGACATTGGTATCGGTGTAATAGGCGAACAGGTTTTTGGAGTTCATCTTCGCGTTAAAGCTCGCGCGATGCTCCAGGAACCCGGCCGCGGTCAGGTCTTTCTCCCGCGAGGGTTTGATGCTGTTCAAGGCCGCGGTGGCCCGGTACTTGGGACTGATATTGGCCGTGCTGTCGAAAAAGCCCTTGACCTTTACGTAGTTTTGCGGGCCCAGAACCGAAACGTACTCGGGGTTCTCGGGCGCCAGCCGGGCCAGTTCCTCGGAGCGTTGCACGGCCTTTTTCAAGGATGCGTCGTCGAATTCGTTAATGGTGGTCGTGCCGGATCTCTTGCCGTAGCTGGACTGAATGCTCAGCGAAAGATCGCTTTGTGCGCCGCTGGTGGTGACGTTGTTGAGGGCATAGCGAATATTGCCCCGGTCGTCCCCGTTCAAATCGGCCTCACACTCATCCGCCTTGGAGTAGCTCAGCACCTTTTCCAAGATGGCCTTTGCTTCTTTTTCACTAATGATTGCCATGAGATTCCAACCCCTCCCCTAAATTTTGCGAGCCGTGTTGATGACATTGATGTCGTTGAACCGGGACGTGGCGCTGCCGTGAGAGACCGCGCTGATCTGACCGGGCTGCCCCTTGCCGTCGAAGAAAGAGCCGCCCAGACGGTAATCGCGCTCATCGCACATCTGCACGCAGGAATTCCAGAAATCCTGGGTGTTGGCCTGGTAGGCCACATCTTCCAGCATGCCCACGATCTTGCCATCCTTGATTTCGTAGAAGAGTTGACCGCCGAATTGGAAGTTGTAACGCTGCTGGTCGATGGAATAAGAACCGCGACCGGCAATGTAGATGCCCTTTTCAACGTCTTTAATTAACTCATCCACGGTGAGAGGCTTTTTACCGGGAGCCAGGGACACGTTCGGCATGCGCTGAAACTGAACCGAGCTCCAACTATCGGCATAGCAGCAGCCATGGGATTCTTTTTCACCCAGAATATGGGCCTGATCGCGAATGGCTTGGTAATTCACCAAAATGCCGTCCTTGACCAAGTCCCATTTTTTGGTTTTGACACCCTCGTCGTCATAGCCCACCGCACCCAGCGAATGGGGTTGTACCTTGTCCGCAAAGAGATGGACCTCCTTGCTGCCGTAATTGAAAGACTTGGATTTCCACTTGTCCAGGGTGGCGAAACTGGTGCCCGCGTAGTTGGCCTCATAGCCCAGAACGCGGTCCAATTCGAGCGGATGCCCCACGGATTCGTGGATGGTGAGGAACAAATGGTTGGGTTCCAGCACCAGGTCGTACTTGCCGGGCTCCACGGATTTGGCGGTCAGCTTTTCCTTGCACTGCTTGGCCGCGGCGACCGCGTCCTCCACCATGTCGTAATGGCCGTTGTAAAATGTGGTAATACCCTTGACCTTGCTGGACTCGCGGCCGTCCATGTACTCGTAACCCATGCCCATGGGCGCGCTCAACGCCTGGCGCGAGCGGAACTTGCCGCTGCTCTTGTCAACCGCGGTCACCGTGAAGGTGGGCCAAATGCGATGCACATCCTGCTCGATATAGGAGCCATCGGAGGAGGCAAAGTACTTTTGTTCGTTCACCAAAAACAGAAGGGAATTGACGAAGCTGGCGCCATTGGCGAGCGCGGCGTTATTGGCGGCCATCAGCAGGTCCACCTTCTCGGAGATGGGCACCTCGATGGCGTTGCGCTCGATGGGCGTTTTCCAAAAAACTTCGCCCTGACCCTTGACCGGCGCCAATTTCACCGGGTCCACCTGAAGGACGGCGTTGGCCTTGGCAATGGCCACGGCCCGTTTCGCGGCTTTGGAGATGGCCTCGGGACTGGTGTCGTTGGTGGAGGCAAAGCCCCAGGTTCCTTTTGCAATCACCCGAATACCGGCCCCGTAGGATTCCGTATTGGTGATGTTCTGGACCTTGTCGTCCCGGGTAACGATGAACTGATTTAAATAGCGGCCCAAGCGGAAATCCACATAGGTAGCGCCCTCGCCGGATGCCGCGTTGAGCGCGATATCGGCGAGTTTCTTCTTGTCGGATGTGTCCATGGGATTGGGCGTAAAATTGGCGACCGGTTTGCCCATGATCGGAACGGAGATCATGCCGGCGCCCAAACCCACTCCGGATAAACGTAGAAAATCTCTTCTTTCCAAAACGATTCCTCCTTAGATCAACTGGGCTTTCTTGGTCTCTTTGTTTTGGGCACAAAGGTTCTTTCTCGAAGTGCAACCTTTTGTACATGAATGAAAGGCAAAAAGTTTCATCCCCGTGGGGGGAAGGCCGCAGGGCTTGGATCATTTTTCAAACCCGCGGCCAAGACGGTCCCGGAATCCCCGATGCGGCGAAGCCGGGGGCTTTGCTTGGATGGCCCGGGCGACCCGCGCAATTACCGCGGCGGACGATCCGGAGAAACTTCGATCAGGCTTGTTGGCGAGGCCGCCTCCGGAGCCGGGCATGGCTTCCAGGGTTTCGGCTCGTTGCCCGGCTGGCAACAGCTCGGCACGCGGGCCTTGCGACGCGAGGCGGGAATCGCGCTTCGCTCTTGCAGCGAGGCCCGGCGATTGTCGATGGTCAAAGGCCAGCGCCAGTCGGCCGCGTCCTTGTTGGAAAGCAGGGGAACGACCACGCCCAGAAAAGCGAGCGCCATTTCATCCGTGGTGGCCTCGCCCCAGCCCACGTCGATCGGCGGGTCGAATGGGTTGTTGGGATTGTCGGTGGAATTGTCATAGGTGCAGTACAGGGAGACCGTGGTCCCACCGGGGATATCGATGGGATTGGGGTACTCGTAGAAGCGCTGCCAGTTGAAGTCCCAACTCGGGATATCCACCAAACAAAGCTCGGACTGATCCGGGAAGGTGGCCTCCACGGCGATGGTGGTTCCCAGGAGATGCATATGCGGCGCAACCGTGTAGAGTTCGGCGGAGACGAATGCCGGCAGGGTCACCGTTTGCTCCACGACAAAATCCTTGGCGCCGGCGGGGATGATGAAGTCCTGGTTGACCAGCGGCAGTAACAGCAACTCTTTTTCGTGGGGTTGCTCGTAAAATTGCAGGCCAACCCGGCTCTGATCGTCGCCCGCGTTCAGGCTGTAATGGTAGTGGACCTGCATGATAATGGTGGAGTCGGGCGGTATGGTCATACCCACGTCCGCGGGAAATTGCTGCGGCGGCATGCCCGGAGCCCAACCGGTGAGCAGCCGAATTTCGCTGGTGCCCGGGCCGCCGAAACAGGTATAGCCAGGCCCGTCCTCTTGGGCGTCATTGGCCTGACCCTCCCCACCCGATTCGATGAACACCAGGACATGATGGACGATCTCCGGGTTGCCCGGAAGAATTTCAAAGCTTTTCACATAGAGCGGCTCGGAGTTGTTGAGGGGGATGGGAAAGCAGCGGTAGACATCGGGACCGGGCTCAAAAAAGAAGGGCTCGCCATAGACCGCCACCAAATCGGGCTCCCCGCCCAACCACTCCGAGGAGAGGGGCGGCAGGGGTTGAGGCGCCCGAGCGGGATCGCCCTCGGGCGCGCCCGCGCGGATCCATTCCAGCAGCAGTTCTTTTTCAAACGGATCGAGCGCCTGGGAGCCGGCCAGTTCGGCGCAGTGATCGCTGGCCTTCCAGGGCGGCATCAAGCCGGATTCCACCGCGGGCTCCATGAAGTTCCGAAACGAGAAGGCTTCCTCGAAATTGGTAAGCGGAAAGGGTCCGATCCCGCCGTCCAGATGGCAATACCCACATTTGCGGTCGATGATCCTGCTGATTTGATTGGAGTAGGAGAGCTTGGCGGCCACGCCGGCGTGGCCGTCCAAGGGCAATTCCGTCAATACCGCGGGTTGGATGTCAGCCAGGGAACCGCGCAGGGCGAAAAACAGCATGGCCCGATCCGCTTGAAGCTGGACATAACCCTCCTCCACGAGGGCGTCTCCCAGGAGCGCGTCCAGCACGTTCAGCCATTTGCCGTTGGCCGGAACCGTCACCGCGGTCGAGCGCAAGGTGTTGCCGCTGCCATCATGAGCTGAAATGATGACCTGACCCGGTTCGCCATCCGGGTTGACCGCCACCAGGCCGTCGAACCAGGAAGGACTGTCAAAGGGCACAAAACGGGCCGTGGCCGCCAATTCGGTCTTGGCCTGGGCCGGCGCGGGCATGGAGCCCGCGGCGAGGTTGCGGTAAACCGAAGATACGCGGATGGCGTCCGGACCCTCGACCTTGACATGGGATACGGGCTGACCTTGCCATTCCAGATCCTCGCGAGACGCCGTCAACCGGTGACCCGGGCCGACTTCAAGAACCCGCTCAAGGGATTCCAACCGCGTGCCGTCCCGTGCGAAGGGCGCCAGCCGCACCTCGTGGGTCGCGCCGAAATCCGAGCTGACCAGGTGGAGATCCGTCGCAAAACCACCGCCGTCCGCGGTGTAATGCACGATCCAGCGATCCACGGCGGATGCCGGAGCCGCCCACAGGATCAAGAAACAGGCTGCCAGGGTGAGGCGCTTCATGAGGCACTCCTTGCAAAAGTACGCATTGCTTCCATTATGAAGGCTTCGACCCGAAAATTTCAAGCGGCCCGAGCCCGCTTGCCTCGCTTCCCCCGGGCAGCCTTCCCGGCGGGCGGCGCCGCGCTTCGGCGCTTCCCTATCTGGACGTCTGTCCCAAAAGGGAGTATATTTCCCCTTGCGCCGCGGCCCGGTCAGATCCGGATGGGGGGGTCGTGGCAATGCTCAGGAAGCTGGAGGTTCCCCGTGGACGCACAATTGAAAGAACGCATCTCAAACATGATCAGCGCCGATTCTGTTTTCTTGTTTATGAAAGGGAACCCAACTTTTCCCCAATGTGGGTTCTCCAATCAGGTTGTTCAAATTTTGAAGGGCTTCAAGGCGCCCTTCGGCCATTTCGACGTGTTAAGCGATATGGAAGTACGCGAGGGCATTAAAACCTTTTCCGATTGGCCCACCATTCCCCAACTCTATGTCCAGGGCGAATTCGTGGGCGGCTGCGATATCGTACGCGAGCTCTGGGAGTCCGGCGATTTGGAGTCGCTGCTCAAAAAGGCCTTGCCCGATCAAGAAATCGTGGCCCCCAAACCGCCCGCCAAACCGGAAAACATCAGCGCGGCCCAGGCAAAGGAAATGCTCGACAAGGGCGAGGCTCGCTTCTTGGATGTACGCGGTCCGCAAGAACGGGATATCGTCAAAATAGAGGGCTTCGAAATGCTCGACCAGGTGCTTGCCCAACAAATCCTCGACAACGAGGATGCGGAAAAGCCCCTGGTCTTCATGTGCCACTTCGGCGGCCGTTCCGCGCAAGCCGCGGAATTCTTCTGCCAACGCGGCTTCCAGAAAATCTACAATGTGGTGGGCGGCATCGATTCCTGGGCGCAGACGGTGGACACCAATCTCGCGCGCTATTAATCCCCGGACAACCTCATCGATTCCCCATGTGGGCATTGGCTCGGTTTGCGCGGTGGAAAACCTCTCCATGCAGGCAAGCCTATTGCTTGCGGCCGATGATCAGGGTGAGCGGCCAACGGGCGGTCCGGGTTTGGTCCGGATCGCCCCATGCTTGGTTTAGGCGCGACCGAATCGATTCGATCGGATCTTTACCCTGCGATTCGCGGTAGCGATGAACCGCGGACCAGGTGCCGAGGTAACCCACAAGATGGCGCAAGCTCCACTCCGCCTGCATATGTAAGGTAGGCGCCGCCTCCCGTGGAAAGGGGAAGGACAATGAGCGGTAGGACTCCTCGATATGGCGCCGTTCCGGGGGCCAAAAGGCGCCGACAACGTCGCGGTAAAGTTCGAGAACCAGGGCGTCGATCTCGGGTTCCATTTGGAAAAGGGCGTAGCACCTTAGGGCGATCACCCCGCGCGGTTTGAGGACCCGTCGAACTTCGGCGAAAAAGGCGTCGTGGTCGAACCAATGCGCGGCCTGCGCCGAAACCGCCAGGTCGATCGCGGCCGGTTCGAGGCCGCTGGCCTCCGCGGTCGCGACCCGATAGGCCACTCTCGGATGCGCCCGGGCTTGAGCGATCTGGTTTTGACTGGCGTCGCTAGCCGTTACCCGTGAAAACCATTTCGCCAGGGCAACCGCGGCCTGCCCATTACCCGTGGCGCAGTCCCAGGCGCATTCACGGCCGGGCGCCAAGCCCGCGAGAAACGCAAACAGCTCGGCCGGGTAGCGGGGCCGAAATTTTTGATAGCGGTCGGATGCCCTGGAAAAGTGATCCTTGAATGCCATGTTCTCCTCAAGCGGGAAAGGGGCGCAAATGCAGCATAGGCGAGCCGCGCCCGGAACGTCCAGCCAAAAACAGTCCTCTTTCCGCCCATGGGCCCCGAAAAATTATTTTAAATCGGGAAAGGACCCAGCTTTACTCGAAGATGAACGCGGTTCTCATCTCCTTGACCGCCAGCGGCTTGGCGCCTTCCCCAAAGCCGGCAATAGGGTTGAGGGAAATAAATTTGTGATTTTTTTCATTTTTATTGAACCTCATCCTACATTTCCCCGACCCACTCCCTGAACAATGAGGGCAACCTCATTGACAAACCCCCTACCAGCGGGATGCTTCACGGCATTCCAAATAAACGGATTCCAGAGGCCAGAGCAGGAGGGAACGCCATTTCCCGCTTGCATCTGGACTCTGGCTTCTGATAATGGTCACCCCCGCGGTGGATCGCTTGACCCGGATGGAAAGCGCTGAGCAAAGTCGTGAATCGGGAAACCTTCCGTTTTTATTTCCATTTCCCATAAAAGACCCACGAAATCCGCCTACATGCTTGAAGGAACCGGGCGGGCTTTTGTTTTTCAACAGGATTTACCCAAGGAGCTTTTTTCAAACACACTTTTGAAGGAACTCAATCTATAAAGAGATCGCAATGAACCGCTCAAATTCCTCCCTTAGCCGGATGGAACCCTTGAAAAATCAACCATCTATGCCCCCAATTGGCAGCGCCGGGACGGTAGTCTATAATGGCGGGAAGCCACTTCCAGGGGGCAACTTGGGGCGCGAAGAAAACTGGATCAAACAGATTGCCGAGGGGAATCTGGAAGCCTTTGAGCGCCTGTACCGGGTTTACCAGAACCGGCTTTTTGTCTACCTCTACCGGATGCTCGACAGCCGCGAGGCTGCCGAGGAGGTATTGAATGATGTTATCCATGGCATTTGGAAGGGAGCGGCCGGCTTTAAGGGCCAATCGCGGCCTTCCACCTGGATTTTCGGGATCGCCCGCAACAAGGCGCTTTCCCGTTTCGATCGCCGGCGGGTGCCAACCACGGATCTGGACGAGCTTTCCAGACAACCGGATCACAAGAAAAGCCAGGAAGAAGATCTGGTGCGCAAGGATATGGTTGAACGGGCGCTGGGTAAGCTCTCCACCGATCATCGCGAGGTGGTTGAGCTAACCTTCTACTCCGGGCTATCCTACGAGGAGATCGCCGAAATCGTCCACATTCCGGTCAATACGGTTAAAACGAGAATGTTCCATGCCAGGCTTCACCTGCGCAAGATATTGGAGAAATGAGCGCCATGGAACAGGGAGAAAACAAGAAAGTGAATCATCTTGAAATCATGAAGCTGCTGCCCTGGTATGTAAACCGAACCCTGGGCAAAGCCGAGAATCATAAGATAGAACAGCATCTGGAACACTGTGGCTCCTGTGTCTGGGAAGTGGAAGAACTGCGGCTGATCAAGGCCTCGGTGGTCGACCTCGACAACAAGTTGCCTCGACCCACCCGCGATCCCCTGCAGTTGGCGCTGGCCCATATTCAGCGTGAAGGCGGAGAAGCCTCGGAACTGCCCGGAATCACGGATCGTTCCGACAACGAACGCGGTCTGGACGAAAGAGGAAGGCACAGGCGATCCCCTTGGAGCCGGCTGTGGCGCAAATTGGGCGTCTTATCCGGGGACCTCAAGCCCGCCGGTTCGGGAGGTAGGCTGAGCTGGGCTTTCGCACCCGCGCTAGCGCTGTTGCTGGTGGTTGGCTTCCAAAACTTGGTTTCCATCCCCAGGCTGCGCACGGAGCTGAACACGCTTTCCTCGCCCAATGCCGTGAACTACCATGTGCTTCCGCCGCAAGCCCGCTCCGAGAGTATAAAGATTATTGAAATGAAGGCGGGTCGACCTTTTCTATTTTTCGAAATCGACATCAACCCACCGGAGGATACGCCACTGCCGCAGCGGTTCCTCATCCAGGTATCCTCGCCCGAGGCCGGCAAATCGCCTCTTCAATTTGCCGTACCCGGCGACAGTCACCTGGTTTTGCGCCTATTGGCCGAGGACCTTGACCCGGGAAGCCACGAGATCCTGGTCATGGACGCCCGGAACCCCATCGATGCAAATCCCCTCGGAAGGTATCCTTTCCAGTTACGTCTCAAGGGAGGAGATCAATGATTGCTCATTTGGGTTTCATTCATAACAACGAGCAAGGCCCGACCGAGCCTCAGTTCATCTACCGGGGCCACGCGGTCGGCGCGGCCGGTGATTTGTTTCCCGTACGCGCGGCCAGTTCCCTGCCGGTCATCGGCGGACGCTCTCACGGCAGCGCCCCCGCCTTTCCCGATCCGGACAACGATTGCAACCCGGAAATTTCCCAGATGGTTTCTTGGGGTTCGGTGGCGACCAGCGCCTCTGGTTTCTTCAACCGGCAAACCAAAGCTTTTGAGACCCTGGTCACGGCCACGGCCACCGATATCCGCCTGAATGAGGTCTTCGAGATCGCCAACCTGTCGGCGGTATTGGAGTCCTCGCATCCATTCTCCCGCAAGGCCGGCCAGGAAACGGCCATCGCCACGCCGGAAAAGGGAATCCAAATCTTCGGCTTGCGCATCTTTGGGTGGCCGGTCCAGGTGATTCTGAACGAGAGGTTCCTGCAGGTGAATTCCTCATCCTCTTTCCGGGAGATGGTCGCCTCTAGAGAGGGTGAGAGTCGGGAATACGCCCGCCAAATCGAACATCAACCCTATCAGGACCAAGGTTACTTCACCTATTCGCTCGTGGGTTACACCGGATGGCGAAAGGGTCAGGAGCCGCCGGAGGAAATTCGGGAGCGCGTGGCCTTCGAGGGTCATGTGATTCAGGTCCGCGATGTAGGCGCCTTCTACCTGGGAGAGGTTTTGCGCAACAACGGTTCCTGCCGGCTTATATTGTTGAGGGCCAGACTGGAAATGGATGACGGCGAGGAAACATCTTTGCGGATGAGGCGCGGAAAAAAAATGTTATCCTTTGAGGCCACGGAATCCAGGGAGCCCTTGCGGCGAGAGCGCAAGGAAATGAGTGTGGCCTTCGCCGAGGTTGAGAGTAATGGATTGGGGCCGCCTCCCGATTAAGAGGTATGCATGTGCCGGCCGCTTTTCCTTTTGGTTTTGCTTGCAGCGCTGGGTTGTCAACCTCCTACCACCACTCCCGACGAGTATTACGAGCAAGCTACCACGGCCTTTAGGGACAAGCAGGACCGGCACGCGCTCGACCTGATCAAACGCGGCCAGCGGGCGGCATCGAGTTCGAATGCGGTTGCTTGGAATTGGCGATTCCGCCTATTGGAGGCCGAGATCCGCGCGCGGGATCGAGACGAGACCAGCCTGCGGCAAACCCTTGCCCTTTTGGAGCCCGCGCCCTCCATGGATGCGATTCCCCGGGAGCTGGAACCCCGCCGGTGGATGCTGCGGGGAAAAATCCTCAAAGATCTGCGCCAATGGGATTTGGCCCGGGAAAGCTTGGACCGCGCCCATGCGCTCGCCAGCGAGCATGGAGCGAACGCGCTGTTGGGAGAAATCGAGATCCGCCGCGCCGAATGGCACTTCGAAAGGGGAAGCACTCGGGAGGCGGAGGCGCGGGTAGCCGAGGCGATTGCCCTGCTCGAAGAGGCCTTGTTCAGCCTGAATAAAGCGCTCTTCATCGGCAAAAGGAATCAGAATTGCAGCTTCCCAAGGAAGAGTTCGCCCGTTCAAATCGATATCAAAGTCGTCTGGGAAGAACTCTTTCAGAGCGTTCTGTGCCAAATGAGCGTACTATGGTGGCAAGAATGATTTTATGCTCTTGATTGGAAAGATGCAAAGCAATTGCTAGAATGGAGTGTATGGTCTTGGATTTTCGTTGCAGTGCTCGTCTGTCTTGAACTCGGTGATTGTCAGCTATCCACCCAAGAAGTCTCTCACAATGTTGGTTCCCAGATCTGAGATCATAGGCGCGTAGTGGTAAGGATAGTACCATCTCCAGTGCTGGGCTCCTTTGTAATAGTAAAAGAGCA
>JBGTRP010000120.1:0-12403 GCA_041940685.1 Acanthopleuribacteraceae bacterium | reverse complement strand
GCCTTCGCATGTCCCTGCGCCGGCGCGGCCTGATCGCCGGCGGCGGCCTCGCGGCGGCGCTGCTGCTGGCCGGGGGTGCCGCCTCGGGCGCCCGCCCAGGGCGCCGTCCAGGATGGCGCCACCCTGGCCATGAGCGATGGAAGCATGGTGGAGCGGGCTGGAGGGATTGCTGATATCGATGATCTCTACCAGGTTGCCACTGAACGAGGTGACGTAGGCATAATCGCCATCCACCACCACGCCAGCCGGGTCTCTCAGTTGAGCGCCGCCCTGGCCATCCACCAGATCGCCCACCTGCACCGGGTTGTTGGGGTCGGAGATGTCCACCACCGCGAAAGCCCATTCATCGTAGGCCACGAGGTAAGCGAAATTACCCTGAATATCGAGCGCGTGGGCATCGAAAAAGTTGGAGCCCCCCGCGGAGAGGGCCGCGGAACCGGCCAGGTTGGGGTTGGCGGGATCGGAGATGTCGACAACCGTCAGCGCATTGGCCCAACGGGAGGCCAGGTGGGCGTAATTGCCGGAAATCCGCACATCCGAAGCCCCGTTCAGGAAAGATCCGCTCAACGCGCCCAGGTGACTGATCGCCCGGCTGTTGACATGCTGGATGGCAACCGGACCGGAACCGTAATCTTCCACCGGAGGATTGACGCCGTCATCGATCTTGGCGTGGATGTAATAGGTTCCCTCCGGTATTTGGGAAGTATCCCAGTTGTACTCTCCCGGGTCGTGAACGCTGATGTTGCCGGCAATCAAGGTGCCGTTGAAACCGATGCCATTGGAGTCATAGTACAGCGAAATGATGGCATTGCCGTCGTCCTGGGCGTTCCACTGAATGAGATAAGACTGGTCGGCCGTGTCCCCAACGCCATCGGGTTGGGTGACGGTAATGGAGGGCGGCGCGTTGGGTCCGCCGCCGGGCACGGTAAAGGTGAAGGTGCTGCGGGCGATCTTTCCGCGGCCGTCGCCTACGGTTACCCTGAGAGTAAATGTTTCCTCATCATTCACGGAAGGCGGCGTCCAGGTTGCATTGGTAAATTGGTTCGGGTCCGAAGTCGAAAGAGTCCCACCCGTGGCCGCCCAAAAATAAAAAAGCCCATCGCCATCTTGATCCACGGCCGCTCCGCTGAGCGTAATGGGCATGGTTACCATCTGATTGTAGCCGCCCGAATGCCAAACGGGTTCGGGTCCGAAAGCATTGCTCGGATCTAAATCTTGCTCGTACAGCCCACCAATAGAAACGGAGGCGCCGGTCTTGTCCCTATTGGCCTTCGTTGAATTTCCACAGTTCGCCGGATTGGGACCCTTGCGGCAATATAAATTGGCATTGGTGACAATTTTTGCCAATTGTGCGCGAGTTACGAGGTCCCATGGCTTGAAATCCCCATCGGAGAAGCCACTGACCAATGGTTGAGGATGTTCAATATCATTGGCCAATTTTTGGATAAAGGGATAGTTGCCGGGTATTTCAACCACGGAGCTTGCCAACCAGTTAATCGCTTCACAAAACCAATCCCCTTGAACTACATCTGGAAATTGTCCGGGCTGGGTGGAACATTGTCCCGAGAAGTTGCGATAATCAATATCTTGAAAAACCGCATGAATGATTTTCGCCGCTTCGGCCCGAGAAATAGACTCGTTTGGGAGAAAACAAGTAGCTTGACCGCAAGGCGATCCCTGAATGAACCCCTTTGCCTTGGCATCGGAGACGTAGTTGTAGAACCAATCGCCAGGCTGGACATCCGCAAAGTTGGGGTCCGGAGCCGGAAGGTCCAGTGGCTCCTGATCGGCCTCATATGCCATTTTTAGGGCTTCCGCGCGCGTGACATTTAGGTTTGGCCGAAAGGTTCCGTCGGAAAAGCCATGGATGATGTTTTCCTGGAAAGCATACATCACGTACCTGAGAAACCAATCTTCCTGTTTTTTGACAAAATCAAACTCGGTGTCGGAAAACCGAATTCCGCTCAAAGAGCTCAGTGCATTCACCCTTCCCGCGCCCACGTAATGACTTAAGTCAGGGTTGGGTTCTCCACCGGTGGGGTCGGCAAAAACTTCTGGTTTTGCGGATAGTTTTAATAAGCCGCGTATATCCTCGATATTTAAATCGGGCCTTTTCGATAACATCAAGCCAATAATGCCGCTAACATGGGGGACCGCATGGGATGTTCCTGTTCTAGTACAATAATTATCAGGATCGCTTGCACAATGGGTTCCTGTCAAATAAGTAGAGTAGATATCTACGCCGGGTGCTATTAAGTCCAAATAGGGGCCGAAATTCGAGCCATTATCTGGTAGTTGTAAGTATCTAGAATTATTAATATCATAAGCTCCTACCGCAATCGTTTCAGGATAAGCGGCAGGGTAAGTAGGGCTTGACACATTATCATTCCCGCTCCCAGTCACAATGGGTATACCCTCATTATAGGCACAGCGTATGGCCGTGTGAAAATCTGGGCAATCTAGATTACCGGCAAGGCTCATATTGATGATGTCCGCATCATTCATAATGGCATACATGGTTGCATCCACGAGAATCTCGTAGGGTATCATCTCGCCACTTTCCGTTACTTTTAAGGGAAGAATCCTGCAGTTCCAACAGATGCCGGCCATCCCCTCAGCGGGGGAGCTGTTGGTTTCGGCGGCGATGATGCCCGAAACAGCGGTGCCATGTCCATGAGTATCCGTAAAAATTGTATTATTCTCCAAAAAGTTATAGCCAGTATCGAATTGGTTCATCAAATCCGGGTGGCCGGTATTGATGCCACTGTCGATGACCGCGATGGTTACACTGGAAGACCCTTGGGTGATGGCCCATGCTTCCGGCGCGTCGATATCAAAGTGATGATTTCCCATCTCGTGAAGGTTCCACTGTTGCGTTGGAAAATCCGGATCGTTCGGAATACAAATATTTGAAGCGTTGGCGGTCGATGCGAAAAAAATAGGCGTTGCATACTCTACAAGGGGATGCCTGCCTATCTCCTTGGCGAAGGCCTCGGCATCTATGTGTGTAGGGAATTTGATTTTGCGGCGCCGATCAAAGCCGGTGAGCCTAAAAAATTCGAGCAGGGCATCCTTGTTTTGAGCTTCTTTATTGCTCAAAAACTCTTCATTCGAAATTCTTTCCAGATAACCTGTTTTTTGGATTCCCGCTACCTGGTATTTTTGAAAAAGTCTTCCGAGTTTAGAATTAGATAGATTCTCTAAATCTACATGACTGGTAAACCGGACAATAATCTCCCCGGGCACATGGTTTTGGGGCGCTTCTGTCAGGAATTCTTCATTTTTTTGCGAATGAGCTATTGAAAATAGGAAAAATATAAATACCCATATATAGTTTAAAAAACCTCTCATAGATGCATTCCTCCTTAGGATGTTTTAAATAAAGTCAGGTGTAATAATCTTTGCTTCCACCAATGATGAGAACTCGTGGAATTTTGGGTCCGGCTTTCTGGGTCTTGTGTTCCTGAATAAGCAGGAACATGTGATTCCCGATTAGTTGCTCAATCCCAGGGTCCGATCAATTGGAATGCGGCCCAGTAGAAGGGATGGGAGACATCCCGGTTGATGGTTCTTTTGAGAAGACCGAAAAGGTAGGGTTGTTCCGATTTCAGGGGGTTTCGGATGAGGTCGATTTGGGCCTGGCGCAGGGCCTCGCTTTTGTTTTTGCCTTCCTTCAGGTAGCGGTAGAAACGGCTCATCAGGGCCGCCGTGGCCTGGTCTTCCACGTTCCAGTAGGAGGCGATGATGGAGCGCGCGCCCGCGAATTGAAAGGCGCGCGTGAGGCCGGTCAGGCCCTCGGTGCCCTGGGTTTTGCCCAGACCCGTCTCGCAGGCCGACAACACCACCAGATCCGCGTCGATGCGCAGGCCGTCGAAGATCTCCCAGGCCTGTAGAATCCCGTTTTCCTCGCCTTCCTCAAAGCTGTCCGGGATGGTGAAGGCCAGGGCGGACTCCAGCGGAAAACGGTCGTTCACCCAGCCATGGCAGGCGAAGTGAATGATGCCCGGTTCGGTTCCCAGCGCCTTGACGTTTTGTTCGCTGGCCTCCCGCTTCAGGTAGAGCCGGGTCTGGTTCGGATAGGCCCGCGCGATGGCGCCCACCTCTTGCGCGGTGTAGGGCAGTGGCAACAGCTCATTGGGGTTGTCTCTCAAAAAACCGGACAAATCGGGGTCGGGTACCGGATCCTCGAGAAAAGAAATGGCGCCGCGGGTCGTCACCGCCACCCTATTGGATGCCGGGCGGGGGAATGTTGGATAGACCGGGTCGCCGAAGGCCGCGATTTGGAGTTGGTCGCGTTTGGGCCGGTTTTTCAGCTCCGCGTAAATGGTGGAGGACACCGCGGTGGTGATGGGTTTCCACTCGATCAGGTAGCGCGGTTCCCCGCCGCGCTCTTCCAGCAGGAGATTGAAAGGCAGTTTGTGGAGCGGCCCATCCGGCAGGATCACCAGCCATTGGCTGTCCTCGATTTGGTCTTTCGCGGGGGCGATCAGTTCGTTGAACAGCTCGATGCAAAGACCCTTCAGGAGCCTGCCGGCCACCCTGCTGCCGGGGTCCCTGATGACTCTTTGCAGTTCCCGGACGCGATCGCGAAAGTAGGGCTCACCCTTCTCGATGGTGTGGACCGCCAATCCTTCCCGTTTGCGAACGATAAACAGGAAAGTTTTATCCTTGGTGACGCAATAGGAGAGCATTACAGTATCTGGGTCCAACATCTGCTGGACTTCCGCCAAGACTAAGGGGTTGGGCGCCCGAAGACTGGCGAGCCTGGGTGACGATTTTCGGGTTTCTTCAATGACATCCTCGTATTCCTGGCGTAACCCGATTAAGGTACCTCTAAGTTCAACAATTCGCTGATCATCTTCAGTGAGGTTACAGGAGTTGAGCTCCGCCTGGATTTTTTCATATTGGTAAGTAATCCGAATTCGAGCCCGCTCAAGTTCCTCTCGCACATTTTTCCCAATGAAGAGGAGGTCCCGCTCAAAAATCATTTGATGAAGTATTTTAGCTTTTGTACGTTCAAACATATCAAACGCGGTTACTAACTTGTTATTTAAGACCGTAAATTCGATATATTCTCGATAGTAGTCCTCATGCTGCCCTTTAAACTCGGCTTTGATGTGGTCTGACCCGCCTATCCTTCCTAATTGAGCTTCAAGCGCCTGAATGGATCGCTCGAAATATATTTCTGCATTATTCACTTGCCCCATTCGGTTTTTGGTCTTTGCAAGGCCATTAAGTGTATGTGCCTCCTCAATACTCCCGCTAGCAATGTTTTCTAAAATGACCAAGGAATCCTGATAGTAAGCCGTGGCAGACCCATAATCCCCACGATCGTAAGCCATCCCTCCTAGGTTGCTGAGAACATTGGCCATCTGGACATTTTTTGAACCCTTATTCTCCCAAATTGCTAGCGCTCTTTGGAAATAATACAAGGCCGCGGTTAAGTCTCCACGATCCTGTGATACAACACCCATACTGTTTAAGGTGTAAGCCAAGTGGGTTCCATCGGGTGCTAAAGCTTCCTCAAGATCCAGGGCTCTTTGGAAATAATACAAAGCAGCATCTTGATTCCCCATGGCACGATTGACGCTTCCCAAATTTGTCAAGCTGCTAGCAACATAAAGGCTTTTTGGTAACTCTTTTTCCCTAATCTTTAGTGCCCGAATATGATAGTGAAGAGCGGCATTAAAATACCCACGGTTCCAAGCTAGAGTGCCTAGGTTATGAAGAATTGCTGCTGTATTTACGCTATTAGGATCAATACTCTCCTGAATATTTAATGCCCTCTTTTGGTATTTTAAGGCTGATGAATAATCACCGCGGAGTCTCGCAAGGCTACCTAACCCTGTAAGGCAATTCGTAATTTCGGGATTGCCAGGAGCCACTTCTTCCCAGATTGCCAGAGATCTCTTATATAATTTAAAGGCTGATACATAATCTCCACACTGCTTTGCAACAATAGCTAAATTATTCAGGCTACTTGCTACGTAGTGGCTGCCTGGTTTCAATTTTTCTCGAATAGTTAAGGCTTCCTTATAAAGAGCCAAAGCAGCATCCTGGTCTCCTTCCTTAAGTGCCACAACACCAAGGTTGTTAATAATGGTAGCCAAAACTAAACTGTCTGGTTTAAGCTTTTTGGTGATTTCAAATGCTTTTCTATAGTTTGAGGTGGAAGCAGCGAAGTCGCTACGCAAAGCGGCTATATTCCCGATGTTATTGAGGCTGGATGCTAGGTCCAGGCTGCCAGGCGCCAGGTATTCCCTAATTACTAAGGCCTGTTTATAAAATGAATCCGCTTCGTTTATATTTCCGCGTTTCCAAGCCAAGACGCCCAGATTATGGTGGCTAGATGCCACCGCAAGGCTACCGGGTGCTAGGCGTTCCCGAACTTTTAAGGCAGCTTGGAATTCTTTCTCCGAATGGTTGAGTTCACCTTGATTGAGTTTTAAGATCCCAATAGATTCTAATGATTTGGAGAAACCCAATTTTTCTCCTTTTCCTAATTTCCATTTTTTCGCTTGGACCTTGTAGGCCTCCGCGGCCTCTTCAAATTGGTTTTGTTTCTGGCGAGCTTCGGCAATAGCCTCCCATACCGCGATTTGGGACCAGGGACCGTCCGCGAGTTTCATGGCCTTATCGAGAGCGGCGTTTGCCCGCTGCCACTCGTGCTCCTCGGTCCAAACCTTGCCGATCTGGATTTGGAGCCAGCAGGAAACCTTCCGTGGAAGGGTCCGGTTTTGAAGCAGCGCCTGCCATTGAGCTACGCCCGTCTCGGCATTGCCCGTCGCCCGGTATTCTTTTCCCTTGAGATAAAGGGTCAAGGCATCCGGCGGCAACACCGGGCGAGCTTCGACGCCGGTCCAGTCTCCGAGAGGAACCTCGAAGGTTCGTTTTGCTCCGTCTCGTTCACCAAAAAGCCGGATGACGCCGCGCGGGGTTTGTTCCACCAAAAAGACAAACCAGGTGAAAACGGTTTTGAAACTCCCCTTTTCCCCCTCACTATGGTCATTGGGCAACCGTTCCCAGTTCAGGAGCAGATCGCCGGGTTGAAGACATGCTCTCTCGGGCGCGGAGGGTGACCCGACCTTTTCAATCACCACACCGAACCCGATGGGTTCATCCCGGTTTGGCGGGTCCTGGGCCGCGGATTGGAAAGCGCCGAGGATGAGTAAAAAGATCAAGTGGCGGCAAAGGGAACCGGTCGTGGCCATGAAGCATGACTCCTCTTTGGAGGCTGGTTGCTTAGGTAAGGCAGTTTTTTCGGCTTTTTTGGCTCAACTATTTCAAAATAGTGAGGGGCCCTGGCCTCCATGTTCCAATGCGGAACCACGGAAAAATGGTCACGCCAGGGCGCGAAGCCGCAAAGGGGGAACAAGGAGGGCAAACTTCAGCCCCCAACCCGGAGCATGAGACCGGAGAACTGCCTGGAAGATGTCCCCTAGAATGGCTTATTGTCTTGGCGGTTTTGCGTGAGGCTTCTTTTTTCTTTCATTTGTTGTACGAATTTCACGGGGTAAAGCAAGAGCCATTAGTCCGGTAGACCGTTGACAACGCGGGTAATGCCGTCCTTGATCAAGGCTTCCCCGAAGTTGATGAGAAGGCCCAGCCGCTTTTTGGCAAGACGGACATAGGTCAAGGTTTGCTTTTTGTGGACTGGGGCTGCCTTTTCCACGGATTTCAATTCAACGACCACGAGGTTCTCCACCAATAAATCCAAGCGGAAACCCATGTCAAATTCCAGCGCATCGTAGGTGATCGGAACCGCTTTTTGGCGCGCTACCTGAAGCCCTCTTTTGCTTAACTCATTAGCGAGGAGCGTTTCAGAAACCGATTCTAAAAGGCCTGGCCCCAGGGTCATATGAACCTTGAAAGCAGCATCTACAACCTGTTGGGCAATAGAATTTTCGGGAATGGATGCCATGGTTTTCTCCTTTTCACCTTGATTGAGGATTCCGGATAGAAGAAACGTTGGGAGTGGCAAGACCAAGTTTTCACGTCAAGTCGCATGGGCGCAAGGAGAAAAGGCTCGTGAAGAGAAAAATTCAGGTTCAATTCTGGGTTTTGAAGCCAAAGAACAGATAGAAAGAAGCGATCTGTTCCATTCCCCATCTTGGCGGCTTGGCGTCTTTGCGTGAGATTTCTTTTTTCTCTCACCACGGAAAATGGTCACGCCAAGCCGCAAAGGCGCAAAGTCAAGCAGGAAGGAGGCCTTCTGAGGTCATGGTTTTCATCAAGAGCAATTCTGATAGGGCCAAAAAGCGTTTTGAAAAAGCTTTGTCTACAAACCTTGGCGTCTTTGCGTGAGATTTCTTTTTTCTCTCACTATGGAACATGTTCTCGCCAAGCCGCAAAGGCGCTATGTCAAGTACGAAGGAGGCCAATGTTCATCGGCCCTTCTAGTCGGCTGAGTGCCGATCCTTTATGGCTCCTCGGGTTGTCCTCGAGCCGCTTCCCATTCTTTGAAGAACCGTTGCGCCCGTTTTTCCTGGCCCAGTTTCTCGTGGACGCGGGCTAAAAGGGCCAACAAGGCGATGTGGTCCTTATCCAGCTCGTAGGCCTGCATGAGATCGTCGCGGGCCTCCTCGTAATAGGCGCGCCTGCCCTCTTTATTACCCGCTTCCAACAAGAGCTCACCCCGTTGGATCAGGATCTCCACCAATTGTTCGTTGATGGGTCCGATCTCGGCCAGGTCGAGGGAACGGCCGCGGGTGCGGATGGGGTCGCCCCAATGCAAAAGCGTGGGCAGAAAGGCGATGGCGACCAGCAGCGCCGCCGCGGCCAGGACCCAATACGGAACGCGGATGCCCCCGCTTTTCCGCTCATCGGTGAGGGTGTCTTTGGCGGGTGGGCTGGGCACTGGCGGCCGCTCCTCGTCATCGGCCTCGCGAAAACTCCGGCCGTACTCCTCGAAGATCGCATCTCCCGCCTGGATATCTGCCCGCAATTCCTCCAGCAATTGCCTGCCCGCCGCGTCCAGTTGATCCTTTTTCTCGGCCATGATTTCATCCGGGTCCATGGTATCCAACAAGGCCATGATTTCCTGTTCCGTCAGCGCGTTCATGCCACGCCCCGTTGCTTTCGGTTCCCGCCCATTTTCAGGGAGGCGTAACGCAGTCGACTCTTCACCGTTTCCGGGTCACAGGCCGTGATTTGGGCAACCTCAACCAAGGAATACCCGATCAGGTGTTTGAGGATCACGGCGGTCTGCTGCTCGCGGCTCACCCCCTTGGTTTCCATATGGGTTTGCAGCGCGGTCCAGCGTTCCATGCGTTTGCTCGGCGGCGCGGCCACGGGGTCCAGATCCATTGCAATCAAATCATCCAGGCTTTCCAGCTTGGGGAGGCGTTGCAAACCTCTGTAGAAATCCGCGATTTCGTCCTTGGTGATCTTATAGGCGGCGCCGGGAAAGATGGCCACCACATGCCCGGAAAGGTAGTGGTACAGCTTGAGACCAATGTCTTGCAGCAAATCCTCGGCCCGATCCGGGGCCAGCCCCCTGCCGCGTACGAAACGGGCCAAGCGCTGTTGGTGATATAGCCAAAGAATGTCGAACGCCGTTCGGAAGCCACTCTCGCGGAAACGGGCCAGTATTGCCTTGTTGGTTTCATCCTCGGGAGCTTGGTTTGCTTGCGCTTTCATCGAACAACCGGGTCGTGGGAATTGCCCTTGAGCTCCTAACATTAAAGCATGCGGCAATAAGTTTCGCCCAAGGGCCCGATGGTTTTTTCCTCCATCACTATTCCAGGCAGTTTTTTGAGAAAAAACAGCTCAGAAAAGTTCGGGCTCCACGACGACTTCTATCATCAGCCCAATACTCGGTTGCATTTTTTTAGCCCGCCCGACGATTAGAGAGGCCTACTTCACCAACTTGTAACGGTAGCGGACCAACTGGTTGTCGCCCTCCTCGCTTTTTTCCATGGCGTAGGCGTGGTCGTTCTTAAAGATCAGGCGGGTGCCGAACAGGTCGTAGATGCCCGCGCCCGGCGATTTTACCCGGCCCACGCATTTACCCGATGCATCGAACATATCGGCGGTAAACCTGCCATTGCGCATATCCACCTCGTGCAACACCATGAATGCTCCATCCGGCATGGCCACGATGTCGTTGATGGGGTTTTGCAGCTTGGGGAGATTGGCTTTTTCCACCGCGCGGCGAATGACGTTGGCGGTCACGATATTCTGCGCCGCGGGAATTTGCTCGAAAATAACCTCTTCGATCATATCTACCAAGGCTTGCTCCTCTACCTCGGTGAAGGGGATGGGCTCGTATTGTTTGATGACCCGGCGCTCAAGGCGTTTGAGGTCCGGAGACCAGATCTCGATCTCGTATTTCTTGCTGTTGGCGATAACCACACGGCCGTCGCTTAGGAAACGGGCGAAATCCGCGCCGCGGTTGTAGAGCCCGTCGAACTGTTCGGCTAGGTAATCCACCCAGTAGTTGCCTTCGCTGAAACGGTTGGGGTTGAAGGTGGGCCAGGGCGAGGAAGACAACTCACGCTCCAACTGCAGATCCTTGTCGAAGAGCGCGGTCTTGAAAATGGTGCTGTTGGTGGCGGTGTCGACGGTGAAACACCAGGCATAGAGCCAATTGCCCTTGGGGTCGAAGTCGGTCAGATAAAACACGTTGTTGACGCCATGCACGGTTTTTGTGTCCGGGTTCTTCAATTGGGAATCGTAGTAGGTGAACTTACCGGTGCCTTGCAGAAAATCGAAGCCCACCGCGCGGCCATCCTCGAAGATTTCAAAACCGAACAGGTTCTGGTACTCGCCGGGTCCCTCGCCCTTCTTGGCGAATTCGCCCAGGTACTTGCCACTCTTGTCAAATTCGAGAATCCGGCTGTTTTTCATATCGAGGACGAAGAAGTGGCCGCGTCCATCCACATCGAAACGAACGGATATCTGCGCATCGACCCACAGGTACTCGTCCTCCTCCTCGGCGCCGCCGAAGCGCAGATCTTCTGTAAACACCATGGTGGCGGGCCCGGTTTTGACCGGGTTGGTGATCTCGTTGGTTTCGCCTTGGTTGAGGAATCCCAGCAGCAACAGCCAGGTAATCATGGAAGCACGCTCCTTGGAAACAGAATGAGATCCTTTGCGGACCAAGAGGTGTAACGTTGGGCGCGGGTATTGGGTTTAATGCGGCGGGGGAATTCGAGGAGATGGGGCCCGGCCGGTCCTCAGGACGGGAGGCGCGCCCTTGCGTGAAACGAGGGCGTAATGCCGTATTTGGCCAGGTATTTGCGCAATCGGTCGCTGTCGTTGCCGCTGGTCTTTCGTTTCCGGCTGGCCGCGAACAACTCACGGCCGGCCCGCGCGAGGTTGCGGGAGGATTCGCATACCCACAAGGTCTCGGCCAGTTGGACCTTCTCAAAAAGGTCCAGCTCGGCGCGCATCTCGGGTTGCAGGTAGCGCTCCAGGATGCTGAAGCGATCTTCCTCCGATTCCCATTGCTTTTTCAGACGTTGGATCTCTTCTCCTACCTGATGGGGCGTGATGCGGCCTCCCGGCGCGAGCGTCGCCATGCGCGTGATCGCCGCGTTCAGATCGCGGAAATTTGCGCGCCAGAGGCCCTGGGGGCCCTCGGCAAAGGCCAGGAAACGGGTGATCGCCTCCTTGTTGAAGGTCACCATGCGCCCCTCCTGGCGTGTGAATTTGTCCAACTCGTAGCGCAGATTGGGCTCGATGTCTTCCGGGCGTTCCCGCAGGGCCGGTAGGTCGAAGGTCCACAGATTGATGCGCGCCAGCAGGTCCTCGCGGAACCTGCCCTGGCGCACCCCTTGCCAAGGGTCGCGGTTGGTGCCCGCGATGAGCTGGAAATCACTGCCGACCTCGCGGTCCGAACCTACCGGCATGAAGCGTTTTTCCTCCAGGGCGCGCAGCAACATGGCCTGTTCGTCCAAACCCAGCTCCGAGATTTCGTCAAGGAACAACAAGCCTTGATCCGCGGCCCGCAGTAGGCCCGGCCGGTCGGTCAGCGCCCCGGTAAAGGCGCCGCGCACATGGCCGAAAAGCGCCGACATGGCGGCGTCGCCCCGCAGGGTGGCGCAGTTCACGTCCACGAACGCGCCTTTCACCTGCCGGCGCCGCAGCTTCAACTCGTAAATGCGGCGGGCCAGTTGCGATTTCCCCGCGCCCGTGGGCCCCATCAGCAGCAGCGGTTCCCGCGAGGAAATCGCGACCTGCTCGATGCGGTCGATCAATTGGTTAAAGGCGCGGTTTCGGGTCTCGATCCCCGATTTCAGGAAGGCCGCGCCCTCCTCGCGTTCTTTGCGGAAACGGGAGGCGATCAGGTCGTACTGCGACAGGTCCAGATCGATGATGCGGTAGGTGCCGGGCAAATGGCGGTCCTTGCGATGGGGTGGCGAGGTTTGCAGCAGCTTGCCGGGGAAGTAGCGCGCCTCGG
>JBGTRP010000119.1:0-12445 GCA_041940685.1 Acanthopleuribacteraceae bacterium | reverse complement strand
TCTTTCTTCCCGCTGGAAGTCCTGTATTTGCTCCATTAGAGGGAAAAATCCATAGTTTTTCGGATAATGACAGGAAATTAGACTATGGACCAACGATCCTGCTCGAACATCAACTGGAGAATTCCGGGCTCCGGTTTTTCACGCTTTATGGTCATCTTTCTCGTTCATCTTTGGCGGAAGTTCAATTAGGTCAGCGGGTCGCAAAGGGACAAGAGTTCGCCCGAATTGGCGACCGCTTTGAAAACGGCGGTTGGCCCGCCCATCTCCATTTTCAAATCATCGGGGATTTGCTGGGCAAAAAAGGGGATTTCTACGGAGTGGTCCGCCCATCACAGGAAACCATTTGGAAAAGCATCTGTCCGGATCCCAATCTGATTCTGAACATAGGAGAGCTGGCACGAACTGGCCACAAGGAATCATGGAAAACCACGCTGAATCTCAGGCATAAATATTTGGGCCCATCCCTCAGCTTGGCATATCAACAACCCTTAAAAATCGTACGGGGTCAGGGGCAATTCCTATTTGATGAGTTCGGCAGACCTTACCTGGACATGGTAAATAACGTCTGTCATGTTGGTCATTGCCATCCTAAGGTCGCGGGAGCCGCGGCGCGCCAATTGGCCCTCCTGAACACCAATACGCGCTACCTTCACGATCTGATCGGCGAATATGCGCGCAGATTGTGCAATCTCCTTCCGGAACCTCTCAGCGTTTGTTATTTCGTTTGCACGGGAAGCGAGGCCAACGAGCTAGCCCTTCGCCTCGCCCGCAACCATACGGGTCGTAAGGATGTGATCGCCATAGACGGCGCCTACCACGGCAATACCCAGACATTGATCCAAATCAGTCCCTATAAATTCAAGGGTCCGGGAGGAATGGAACCGCCAAACTGGGTTTCTATCTTGCCTATGCCGGATGGGTACCGTGGGCCTATTTCTTATGATGACCCTGAAATTTCAAAAAGATACGCCGATTTTATGGATGAAGTTTTACAACAATTGCAAGCCAATGAATGTCCGCCGGCCGCCTTTATTGCTGAATCATTGTTGGGATGTGGGGGCCAAATTGTTTTGCCCCCCGAATATTTGAATCGCGTCTTCCAAAAGGTTAGAGACGCTGGGGGCCTTTGCATTGCCGATGAGGTACAGGTTGGTTTCGGCCGGATTGGAGATTTTTTCTGGGGTTTTGAGAGCCAGGCCGTGATTCCTGACATCTTGACTCTGGGGAAACCCATGGGAAATGGCCACCCACTGGCGGCCGTAATCACCACACCCGAAATTGCCGCTTCCTTTGACAATGGCATGGAATACTTTAACACCTATGGTGGCAATCCCGTTTCCTGCGCGGTGGGAATGGCGGTTTTGGATGTGATCCAGGAAGAGGACTTGCAGGCAAATGCCCGTAGTGTCGGGAATTTTTTAAAGGCGGGATTTGAATCCTTGAAATTGCGGTATCCCTTAATCGGCGATGTGCGGGGAATGGGCCTATTTCTGGGGATGGAGTTGGTGCGGGATAGGAAAACCTTAGAACCCGCGCCAACGGAAGCCACGGAAATCGTAGAGCGGTTAAAGAATAATGGGATCTTGGTGAGTACCGACGGCCCCCTACACAATGTATTGAAATTTAAACCACCGCTGGCTTTGACCCGGGAGAATGCCGAACGAGTATTGCAATACTTGGATTCCATTTTTGAGACTATTTCGAATTAGATCTGGATAGAAAATGGCTGAGGTCAATCCTTTCAGTGGAATGCAATCGATCGCCTGTGGTTGTATTTAATTGTTTGGCCCATAAAATCGGAATTTCTGGGGGAAAAGGTTCAACTTGAGTTGTGGCTTTGACGGAACAACCATTCTTTACCCCCACGATTAAAACATAACCGGTGAAATGATGGTCCGAATCCTTCCTATCCTCCCTCGGGATATTTCTCGCCATCCACCCAGTTTCCAATGGGAATTCGCGCATTCAGATTCCAACCATGGACTTAAAGGTAATTCACAATGGGGCAGAGACCGGGAGTCAGAAATTTCGACAGGGTGCCATCCATCGAAATGTGGTGGGGGGATTGATTCGGACCCCCGGTCTCCGATTCTGAGGTTTCGTGCATGCATTTTGGATTGAAGGCCCTAAAATTCCATTGGGCTATTTGGTTTAGACAGGAAAAGGCCGGGGCATGAGGACAACCTGGGAGCTTTCAAGGGAAGCAGCCCATAGCGGTTTCCCGGACGGCAGCCCCAACGCCCATTCCAGGCCAGTTTTTCCAGCCTAAATTTTAATGAAGCCGTGTTGAATTGCGAACCTTGTAATGTCTGAATTATTCCTCAACCCAAGCTTTCGCAACAGGTTAGCTCGGTGGGTGTCAACGGTTTTGGTTCCAATGAACAACATCTTCGCAATTTCGCGGTTGGTATGCCCTTGAGCCAACAGTCGCATCACCTGAAACTCTCGGTCGGAAAGTTTTTCCTCTGGTTGGTTGATATGGTTCTTTCCCAGATAACGTTCGGCAAAAACACTCTGAAGATCCTTGGGTAGGTAAACCCTTTTTTGGGATACCTGACGGATGGCCTTTAATAGTGTTGCAGAGTCCGTTGTTTTAGAAATCCAGCCCATGGCCCCTGCCTTTAACATGCGGAAGGCATTATTTGGGGTTTCATCTAGGGTTAATATTAAAACGGAAACGGTTTGGTTAATAGCCACAATATCACGGGTAATATCGATGCCTTCCTTTTTGGGAATGATAGGCTCTAGGATAATGAGGTCAACGTCGCCCTTTCTGGCGATGTCAATTGCTCCAAAACCATCATCGGCCTCGTCCAGGACTTCCATGTCGGCGGCCTTATTTAAGATGTGTCGCAACGCTTCTCTCAGGATTTTGTTATTATCCACGATTGCGATTTTTATCACCTGCTTTTCAAACAATGAATCCTCCAAAGAGACAAAATGTCCCCAACGCCTTATTCCCTCGACAAAGAAACCCAGAATGTACTTGGGTCGGAATATGCTGTATGTTTCCGAAAATTTGATTTAGCGTGAATCGGAATTTCTATATATTTTTATTGAGAAAATACATTAACGAAACTAGTAAAACTTCTTATCTGAATTTTTAAAAAATCTCGAACCAGAATAGGAAAATATGTTTCCTATGGTTTGGTCAAATAAGCCAATAATTTTCCTGGGCCGATTGTTCAACCTTTAGGGCCAAATACACCTGGGAGGGCCGCCTCCGGCCACAAAACAACCTATTGTTCGCTCCCCCTACACATTTGTTGAATGAGTTGTTGAAAGTTGATTAGGAGATACAAATTGGTTATGTGATACGGAGAGGTAAATCCGTTGGGCGATCAATCTCTCCAACGGAATAGGTACATTGTAGTCGCAAATAATTAGGTTGTCAATAGAAAATTAGTTGTTTTTTGGTTGTTTTTTTGTCTTGTGCGGATCCAACTGAGCTGTTGGAAGATTTCCTAACCACAAAATGGCGCCGATAGGATCCTTCCGCTTCAAACTTTTCCCAGCACCCTAGATCGGTGCCCAAGGCGCCGCGTAAAACTTCGAACTACAACGTGGTCCGCCGATTTATTTTTCTCTGCCAAATTGGGATGTCTCCCAAATGCGAAGGAATTGAGTTGTTAATTAGAGATGGGCGGGTCAGACGTGGGAGTTCAGTGAATGATCCGGTACCCCTCGCGGGGATGGAAACGAGAAAGCGAGATTGGATCGGCCGGTAAAATTTTTGGCCTCAAAATTTGATGAAACCATGCTGAATTGCAAAGCGGGTAAGGTCGCTGTTATTTCGTAGTTCAAGCTTCCTAAGCAGGTTTGCTCTGTGTGTGTCCACGGTTTTGGTGCCGATAAATAAGATCTTGGCAATCTCTCGGTTTGTATTTCCCTTGGCCAGTAGCCTCATGACCTGGTATTCACGATCGGAGAGCTGTTCTTCGGGAGGCCCACCGGAGTCCTTACCTAAGTACTTTTCCGCGAAGATACTTTGCAAATCTGCCGGCAAATATATCTTTCCCTGGACAACCTGACGAATGGCGTGCAGAACCTCTTTGGATTCGCAAGTCTTGGGCAACCATCCCAATGCGCCAGCGCGCATCATGCGGAAGGCCGTGTTGGGGGCTTGGTCCAGGGTTAAAATAAGAACCTTCATGGATGGCGCGAGGGCGACGATCTCCCGTGTAAGGTCTATCCCGTCTTTGCGGGGCACCATGGGTTCCAGTACCATGACATCGGCCTCTTTTTGTTTCGCCAATTCAATGGCGCCAAATCCATCCCCTGCTTGCCCCACAATTCTCATATCCTGCAATTCCCTAAAAATATACTGCCAAGCCTCTCGGAGAATATGATTGTCGTCCACGATCACAACTCGAATTACATTAGGGTCAAGCAAAAAGTCCTCCTCCAGAACCGCATGGGTTCCATTCCCTAATTCTCTTGGGAAGTTGTCCAAGAATTTCTTAGGGGCAGTTTAGGAGTAATGTTTCCGAAAAATTAAGCTCACGTGAATCGGAAAAAGTACCTAATTTAACTAAGAAAAATTATTGAATTTTTATAGGCTAAATGCTGATTTGTGCTCTTTTTGGTATTCAATTTTTTTTTGAACCTGCTGGCCAATCCAAATCCAATTTGACTGCTACTTTTTCCTGGATTTCCCTTTCCGATTCTTTTTGTATTTCCAAGTCTAAATTGGGCCCAGCCAGGAATAGGAAAATTCCTCAGTGAGGATAGGAGGAAAGGGTGAAAGGGTTTTTTGTAACTCTATTTAATTAAGCAGCTTATGTGTTTTCAATTGTGTGACTTCCTGTTCTTTGTGGTTAAAAAAATGCGTTTCTGTTCAGGCTCTAACAAAGCTTTATTTAATTCTACCTTCGCCTTCCCATTGCTGAAGCTCGGGGCTCTGATTGAGAAATTTTTTTTCGCCACATTTCAAAAAGTCGAATTGGCTTGGGAAGTTTTCAACCCATGATAAGAAAATGGCTTACCCACAATCTGGAATTAGAAGGTCAGGGCAACCCAGAAAATCAAGGCATTCTTCTACTATGCGCCAAGAAAAGATGCTCGCCTTCGCCTTCCTCATCCCGGTTTGGCCTGGACCGCTCCCTTTCTATTTCGGGGAAAGACTAATTCGGGAAGATCGCCAGGCTGGCATGGTAACTCAATGGACCTGCAGATCCCTGTTTGCAAATTCGGCCCTTCCGGATTTTCCCCAATGAGGATTTGGTCTCCGCAAAAATCCTTTAACCAGGCTTGATCCGGATTTGTAAAATAACCAATGAAACCGGTGCTAATAGGTTGTTCAGAACTTTGTTTCCCAATTGCCAATGCCCTGCGAACCCACACCTTTGCTGGCGTGTAGTGCAGTTCTTTTGCATCTGCTTGATAACGAAGGTGATTTGGCTCACTGCGCTTTCATTGAGAGGGTTTTTACAATGGGTTCACACGAACAATTCGTGACGATGGGAAAAACAATGCGCCAGGCAATCTTTCATCCCTATATTTATCATTCATTATAGAAGTCAGTCCGAATGCGCTTTTTTTAAACTGATACGGCCTTTTCATTCACGTTTTCCCAGGATGCACTCTGATCGGAACCATTTTTTGTGAGGTAACATTATGATCGGCGTGAACAGTCACCGTGTATTCTTGGACCGCTCCCCAAAGCTGTCGTTAGCCGGTTGGGCTCTGGCAATTGGCTTTCTCTTCACCGGCTTGGTTCCTCTGCCCGCGGCCGCCCAACTCGAACCTTGCGGCTTTTACGAGTTCGACGGGGTTCCGGGATACGGTTCCGCCGACCTTTGGTTTACCGCTCAGTTTTGGCAGGAGGAGGGGTCCCAGCCCTCCTTGCCTGATTTCAACGGCGATAACCGTGTGGACGTACTGGACATGATCCAGCAAACCAATTGCGTCCGCAACCTCAATCATGGCCTTTTGGGCAGCTATTACGGGTTCGAGGACGGCAGCGAGAATCAGCAAATCAGTTTCCCAGACTTTAACAACCTTCCCGGGAACCCGGACCCAGCGGTGATGAGGGTCGCGGAAATGTTGGAAGTTTTGGATGGGTATCGCGGCTTTATGGATTCCGAAATGCGGCGGCAGTTCGGCGCCGTTTACGATGGATACCTATTCGTCCCGGAAACCGCCAATTATACACTTCATATTTTTGGGAACCGTGGCATGCGCCTGCGATTAGATGGACAACAAATCCTCGAATTCGATGGTTGGCCACAAGAGGATTCGGTGACCCTTCCCCTGGACTATGGGCTCCACCCCATCCGCATCGAATTTTACGTCAACACCAACAGTGGACGAATATTGCTCGACTGGTCTAGCGATGGAACGGTTGTGGGCTCTCAGTCCCAGACCGTTCAACCCGGATTCCTTTACCACGAATCCACGCCGGTCCCCGATTACACGGTGACCGATCTCGAATTATTAATCAACCCACCTTCGGGTTCGCGCAGCGCGGTTGCCAACTCTCAAATACTCGCCTATGCCACGGGGCCAAACGCGGATATCCAATTGTTTCGCGACAATGCGGAACTCGTATTGACCGACGGCTTTTACCAGGGGAACCTCTCGCTGTCCTCCGGGCTGAATACCCTGTTGTTCAGAGTTACCGATGCGGACGGCCGCGTCAAGAATTTCCCCTATCACATTTATTACGACAATGAGACCTTAACCACCAATGGACTGGCCGCTACGCTGTACGCGACCGAATGGTACGACGGAACCCAACCCTCTCCGGAAAATCTTTCGGCCTATACAACTCAGGTCCATGTGGGTTCACAGTTATACGAGAATAATGGGTACACGCCGGTGGGCTCGCGATTCGCCAGTGGCGGCAGTATCGTAAACCTGGAAGGAACCATTCTCATTTCCAGCGCGGATACCTACGAATTTCGCATCACCAACGGAGGCGCGCTCTATATCAACGGCGAAATGATTAGCGGCATCGGGGCTGCCTATGCCGATCAATGGCAACCGAATGGCGAGGTCTACCTGGAGCCGGGCAGGCATCACTACCGGCTGATAACCTCGGAGCCCTGGAGCGGTCCGGCCATGAATGTTTTGTGGACATTCGGCGGCGGCCTTGAGGACACGGTTCCCGATAGCGTGTTCCGCCATGGTCCCAGCCATTTTGAACCCAGCTTCAACCTTGCGCTCCGATCCACGGGTGGCCGTGTGGGCGGCAACCAGGTTGCCGAGTATCTCTTTCAGCCAGGCCAACTGTTTGAAGACACCAGCGGCAATGGCTTCCACCTTTGGCCCGACCCGCGGGCAATTCCCAGAGCGGGCGGCGGCATCAGCTACCAAAGCGGCGGCGCACTTACCAGCGAGCAGGCCGGAGTTCACCTTTCCAACCGGGTGACGCTGAGCCGGACCCTCACCCTGGAAGCCGACATCATCTACGAGCATCCAACCGATGATTGGAACTCCCGCGAGGTCGTATCGCTTTCCGAGGCAAATTGGGGGAGATTGGCGCGAATCTATATCCAGAATGATCATTTAATCTTCCGGCTTTACGATGAAAGCGGCAGCAGTGAGTCGATTAACATCAACAACGCGGTTACGCCCAACACCCGCATGCACATCGTAGGCACCTATGACGGGGCGACCATGCGGCTTTACGTAAACGGAGCATTGATCGGGAGCTTGGCCTACAATCCCCAATTCGACCGCTGGCCGAGTCTAGCCCATTTCAACGTGGGTCAAGGGTACGCCAAGCGGCAGGATCCCAGCACCTACGATCAGCAGATGATCGGAACCTTCCTGGCCGCGGCCTGCTACTCCACGGCGCTCAGCCAAGCAGAGATCCAAACCAATATGCAGGCCAATCTTACCCTCAATCCCACGCCGGGCCCCTTGCCCGCGCCCGTGGTGGAGGCCTATCCCTTGGCCGGGACTACCCCGGCAGAGCTCGACGAAGCCTTCCATCTGCTGAACCGGCTCAGCTTTGGTCCCTCCCCGGATGCGGTCAACGAACTATTGAGCATGGGGGCAACCAACTGGATCAATCAGCAAATGAGTCCCCAAGGCATTGACGACAGCGAGTTGGATGCGCTGCTCGCCGCGGGTTTCCTCAATCCCTTGCACTACGAGCGAGATTTTCAAGGCCACACCCTATTGCGCATGATCCTCTCCAAACGGCAATTTTTGGAGGTCATGACCCAATTTTGGGAGAATCACTTCAACACCCAATTGGAGAAGGTGTATGACCTGTCGGAAGAGATGGCTGAAAACGAACGTTTCCGCGCCTTGGCCTTTGGCGATTTCGAGGATTTGCTGACCGCATCGGCCATGCACTATCCCATGACCGTCTATCTCGACAACGATTCCAATGTGGTCGGCGCCCCAAACGAGAACTACGGGCGCGAAATCCTTGAACTGCACACGATGGGCGTCAACAACGGGTACACCCAACAGGATATCGTGGAAGCGGCCCGTTGCTTTACGGGATGGACCGTGAGAAACGGCAAGTTCTTCTTCAACCCGGGCTTGCATGATTACGGCGCTAAATCCCTTTTGGGAATGAATATTCCCGCCGGGGGCGGCCTCAGCGACGGAATCGCCGTGATCCAGCATTTGGTGCAACGAACCGAAACCGCGGATTTCATCACCTGGAAGCTCTGCCAGCTTCTAATCGACGATGATCCGCCGGCCGATGTCATGGCCGCTGCCTCGGCCACCTTTAACGCCACGAGCGGGGATGTCTCTCAAACCCTGCAGACCATTCTCAACCATGCGCGTTTCCGCACGGACCTGGCTTATCGGGGCAATAAGACCAAGAATCCTCTCGAATTTGTCGCCAGCATGGTTCGCCTTACCGAAACCTACCCCATGGCGACCAATATGATCGATTATCTGCTGCGCATGGGAATGAACCTGTTCAATTACCCCGAACCAACCGGATTTGCCGAGGAAGGCGTAGCCTGGATCGATACGAATTCAGTGTTGGAGCGTTGGAACTTCATCAATGACCTGACCACCAACCGAGGGGCCGGCTACGCCACGGGGATGAACCTTCAGAATTTCGTGGAAAAGCGGGGGGTGAGCCTCTACGGTGAAATCCTCGATCTGTTCGAGGATATGACAACCCATGGCGCCGAAGCCCCTGGCGCGCGCGCGATCACGGAAGCCTGGTTGACGGGCGGGAATCCCGGCAGCTTCGTTTTGGACGCGGACACCCTGGACAACGAGGTGCGCCAAACCCTGGGGCTGTATTTGAGGCTGCCGGAGCTCAACCGGCAATAATAGGCGCGGGAAAGGCTTTGCCTGGGTCTTTCCCGCAGGTGTGGCGAATGGGCAAATTTACCGATGCGGTAGGAGCGAGGCGATGAAAAGAAGAACAGTTTTAAAGGCATTGGCGGGCGGTTGCATGTTGGGTTCGGGTTTGTCGGCGCGAAGCGCGACCCGCCGTTTCCGGATGGGCAAAAGGGGAGCGCTTAAAAAGTTGGTCGTATTATTTCAGCGCGGTGGGAACGATGGCTTGAACTCCATGATTCCGGTCGACCCGGTAGAGTACGGCCTATACCAAAGCCTGCGGCCGAGCCTGCAAATTCCGCAAGGCAGCATTTTGGGTATTCCCGGCAACAGCTTTTTTGGCCTGCATCCGGGAATGAGCTCCTTGATTCCTATCATCCAGGCGGGCAACTGTTCGCTGATCCATGCCGTGGGTTACCCCAACTCGGACCGTTCCCATTTTGAGTCACAAAGCTACTTTGAAACCGCGGTTCCGGGCAACTCACTCATGGATGGTTGGTTGAACCGCATGCTTTCCAATACCACGGGACCTGGGCTCATTCGGGGCATTAGCGTGGGCAGCAACATTCCCCAAAGCGTAACCGGCTCGATCGCGGTCCCGGTCAGCAACAATTTTGGCTTATCGAGCGTGAGCGTGGACGAGCATTTGGAGCCTCCGGAGGACGAAAACTATCGCGACGCGGTGGGCGACCTTTACAACCTGACCGCCACGGCGGGCAATGAGGGGCTCTACGATACGGGCATCAAAATTTTCCAGATGATCGAGAACTTCTCCACCCGTGATTTGGATTCCTATACTCCGGAAAACGGGGCTGTCTATCCCAACACCTATTTGGGCGACAGGGTGCGCCACGCGGCGCAAATGTTGAAAGAAACCCCCAATTTCATCGGGGTGGAAGTCGTCACCATCGATCAGGGCGGTTACGACACCCACGCCAACCAGCTCACTCCCGGAAACCCCACCGATCCCAACACCCAGCATGCCTACCTGCTCCAGGAGCTTTGTGATTCCATGGCGGCCTTTAACACGGACATGGGCCCGGCGCGCATGGACGACACGCTCTTTCTGGTGGTTTCGGAATTTGGACGACGCGCCTACCAGAACGATTCCAACGGCACCGACCATGGCACGGGTAGCCTGGCCATGGTGATGGGGAACGCAGTAAATGGCAATATCATCAATGGCGGCGCCAATTGGCCCGGCCTCAACAATCTGTTATGGGATGACGACCTGGATTGGGTTACCGATTTCCGGGATATATACTGGGAAATCCTCGCCAACCACATGGGCATCGACGGCGCCACCCTCCAAACGATCATCCCGGGCCATACCTACAACAGCGTGGGTATAGTCTCCTAAGCGATCAAGAGGGGAGGGCGCTGCGCGCGGTCCCTCCCCGCGTCGGATCAGGGCCCGTCCGAGGCGGCCAGGCAATAGAAATGCTCCAGACCTCGGATGTACACCCGATCGCCGTGGAAGAGCGGGGTGCCCCGGAAGGACTCCAGTTCGTTGCGGGCGACTTCCTGGTAGGTTTCTCCCGGTTTTAAGACCAACACGACCCCTTCCTCGAAACCGATATAGATGTGGCCGCCCGCGAGCGAGAGGCTGGGATAGACGCTATTGGTATTGTCCTGGTTGATCTCCAACTCTTTTTCATAGACCAGTTTTCCGTCGGACTCCTTCAGCACGCTCAACCATCCCTCGCGGGACACCGCGTAAATCAACCCGTCGTGAATCACCGAGGACGCGTAATGGCGGCTGCCCTTGATTTTGGAGGTCCACAGCGTCTCGAACTGGGTCTGGTCTTCCAATTTATTGGGAAGGGCGAGCACGGAGGCCTCGTTCTCCATCAAATAGAGCTTGCCGTCTTTGATAATCGGCGTTGCGAAACCAAGCCCTCCGATTTCCTTCGCCAGCTTTTCTCCGTCGGAGACGCGAATCACATCGCCCTTGGCCGCGGTGATCACCACGGGCTCTTCGCCGATTTTGGTGACCACGGGTGTTCCCCAACCCTCCTTGGAAGGCGTGCGCCAGCGCTCCTTGCCGGTATGTTTATCCAGACCAAACACATCTAAAACATGGACGATCAGGGTATCGCCGCTGAGCGCGGGCGAAGCGCTGTGGCCCCAGCCGTGATCCGGTTTCTCCAGCATACGCGACCAAATGCGGTTGCCCTCCAAATCAAAGCAAGAAGCCACTCCGTTGCCATAGACCGCGTACACATGCTTTCCGTCGCTCACCGGGACCGCGGAGGAATAACCATTGTCGCGGTGTTTTCGCGGCAGGTTGAGAGGGTCGATTTTATTGATTTCTTTGATCAACTGGCTCAGCTTCAGTCTTTTACCACGAATTTTACCCCGCAGCTTGTCATCCTCGGTCTTGCGGTATTCTTCCCGCAACGCGTCGGCCTCGGCCTCGATTTTGGCGTATTCCTCACGCAAGGGGCGGACCTTCTCTTCTACACCGTCCCTCAGACGAGCCAGTTCGGCTTCGCTGAATACGTCCTCGTAGGTGTTGGCGCGTTCCCACAAAAGCTTGCCGGTGCGGCTGTCCACACAAACCAAGGAAAAAGGCTCGCTGTTGACGAAGAGCCGGTCTCCCACCATGATGGCCTGAGAATTGGACCAATCCGACATCTTGGTTTTCCAAAGCACGTTCTTTTCAGCGCTCCATTCCATGGGCGGATTGGCGTCGTTGTACAACCCCGTACCATTGACGCGCCAGCCGATCACGTCGTCACCGGACCAGGCGGCCGCCGAGCACAAAATAAAAAACAGGGTCGGGAAAACGGTTTGCAAAGCGGGCTTTTTCTTCATGGGGACCTTCCTTGAATGGCAAAATTTTCACAAAAGTCTACCATAACCACGCCCTATCGGGCCTGCCTTTCTAAAACTTGGTAAGATGGACGTCCTATCCTGCGAAAATAGGAGGAGAAATGGAAGATTGGGATCCAGCCGGCAGCGCATACAATTATTTGCAAACCAAAAGAGACGGTTCAAAGGACAGAATGCCTCTGGATCGTTCCGGCGATGTGTCGCGCCAAATTAGAATTCTCGAACAGAAAATGGAAAAGCTCCTGTTGCTATTCCAAGCGCTTTGGGAAACCCTGAGGGATGAAACCGGGGCAACCGAAGAAAGCGTCTTGGAACGAGTGCGGGCACTGGAGAATGAGGCTAGAAC
>JBGTRP010000118.1:0-12500 GCA_041940685.1 Acanthopleuribacteraceae bacterium | reverse complement strand
CCGCCGCTCTAAGCTTGGCGCTCATGATCGAAGGCCGGGGCGAAGGATCCTCGGATCCTTGAAAATCCCCTGGCGAGTGCAGCCGCCGCGGAATGGGGTTTGGCCGCCCCTATTTCGCGCCCGTGAATTTCCTCACCAGGATGTTCCCAAGCGAAGTTTGGAAAAGACCAATAAACAGCCAAAAATATAGGGTAGTGAAGCTCAGCAACACAAAGAGCAGCGGAATGAGGCTGTATTGAACCAGTCGGGTCAGGCTGCCGCCCGTGATCAACAGGATCATCTTGAGCACCCAAGCATTGAGTGCGAGACAGAGGATCACGTCCACCAGGTGAGCCAGGCCGCGGTGGTGGAGAGGGCGCGTTTCGACAAGCGGTTCCGCCACGGGTCCCGGATCCCGGTTTTGGATCAGAATCTCCTGGCTTTGAATTTTGGGCGCCTCGGAAGGGGCGGGCTTGGGATGGGCCACACGAGGCCGCGACTCTTTCCGTTCCTTTGTCGCCGTGGGCGGGCTTTTTTTATCTTGGGGCGGCTCAGGCGCAGCCTTGGCCTTTATGCTGCCGAAAAGGAATCGTTGCCGCGAGGCCGCCCGTTCCAAATTGCGCAAGGTTTGGACGGAAGTTTGGCATTTCGGACATGAGTCCAACCCGGATGTGAGTGTAGTTGCACATACATAGCAACGCTTCATGGGCCGTTCCCGCCTAGGTTTGTCGAGTGGTCGCGAACCGACTTGGCGATTGCAACCCTCGATTTTGCGTGGTGTTTTGCAGCGCCAAGCCCGCAGTTCCCGGAGGCCAGGGTCCGTCTGCAAGGTGAAAGTGGTTTCCTGCTTGCCTCTGGCATCTGGATTCTTGTCTCGGGAGATGCCGTGCGGCTGCCATCGGCAAGCCTCGACAGGCTGAGAGGCACCCCCCCTAGTCCGTAAAGAAAAAGAACCACTGGTCCTTATCTTTGTCGGTGATCTTCCCAGAATAATATCTTTGAATGACCTCGGTGTGACGCCTCGGCATATCGAAGCTCGCCTTTAGAACCGCCGCGCGGCGAAAATGTTTGGAGGCATCCTCCAGTAGGCCCTCGGTCAATTTTTCGAAAGCGAGCTTTTCATTGGCCTCTCCCAACTTTTCACGGATACGCTCGTTGGCGAGATCATTGCTGAGAATGGCCGTCATACGGGTGATCCCGCTCTCGTAAAGGCCCCTGGAGAGCTCCGTCTCCGCCCGCTCCGGGTCCTTTTCGTCAACGGTTTGCGGCTCGATCTTTGTTTTGGACTCGGTGTGGCGCGCTTTTGCTCGTTCCAAAATGGCGCTCAAATCTTCCAACTCTTCCTGCACCTCGAAGGGGATGGCTTGGGCGCCCATGTTCTGAAGCTCTTCGATCCGGGGCTGCGCGATGGCCTCCACCCGTTCGAAAGCATAGGTCGCCAGGAGGAAATCACCCTCGTCGGCGAAATCGGCGCCCAGGATCAGGAAGTCCTCGGCCGTCTGCTCCGCTCCATTCCAGTCCACCTCGCGGACCAGGGGGACCAGCAGCGATTCGTCCTCGGGAAGGTCTGCCTGCTGTTGGTAGTAGTTGTAGCCGAAGTAACCCCCGGTGGCGAGCGCCAGCAGCAGGATCGGGGCGCCGATCAGGACCAGCTTGCTAGGCGGTTGTTTGGTGGGCTTGGGGTGGAAAACCTCGGTGACCTGTTTGACCTCCGAGGACTTGCCCTCGGCCTCCGGTGTGAAAAAGCGGGTGATTTCATCGTCGCTGGGGGAAAAATCGCTTTGGATTTGGCTCTCTTCCGCCTCGATTTCCAAGCTGCGGATCTCGGTGATCTGGCGTTGCCGCTCCTCGATAGCGGTTCGCAATTGCTCCAGGCCATCCAGGTCCGGAGCCTCAATCGACAATTGCGTCAAAATCCGTTCTGCCGCGTTGTGGTTTCCGCTGGCCAACTCCTTGCGCGCGAGCTCCAGTTGCTCGTGATGCTTTCCCTGCTTGTCCAAAAGCGCCCGCGTTTTCTCGATGCATTGCAGGGTTTCCTGGTGGGTCGGGTGGTGGTGGAGGATTTGGTTCCACTTTTCCATGGCATCTTCGTAGTTCTTGCTTTTAAAAAGGGCCATGCCCTCGTTGTAGAGGCGCATCAAGGCGTCCTTGTTCGGTTTGCCGAGGGGCGCCGCGCTGGGAGGCGGTTCCGGCGTGGGAGGCGTCGCCTCGACCTGGGCTTCCGCGGGGGGCGGCGTTTCCGCGGGTTCATCGATGAAGGAGCGCACATTGTTGATGTAGTCGCGCGCCAGGTGGTTGTCCGGGTCCAGCTCCAGAGCCTTGTTCCATTTCACGATGGCCCGCTCGTAATCCTGTACCTCGTAAAGACCCACACCCTCCTGAATCAACTTGCTGACCTGGTCGGCGCCGCCTTTTGCGGCAGAGTCATCCTCTTCGACCGAGGACTCTGCCTGCTTTTGGAAATAGGCCGTGTTCTCAAACCGTTTGGAGGAGGCGTTTTCGGGCTGGGCTTTGCCTTCCGAGGGGCCCTGCCGTAACATCTGCTGATGACGGTTGGATATTTTTTGCCGCAGCCCTTTCAGGTCCTGGTTGTTGGGATGTTTCTTCAGCAGGAGCTCGCACAATTTGAGCGCTTCGCCGTATCGCTGGCCGGCATAGAGCTTTTTGATCTCTTGAAGCACTTCCTTGGAGGAGCGTTTGGCGCCTTTCAGGGCTCGTAAATCGGCCATTCCCTTGAGGGACTTCTGGTGCTTGGGGTCGATCGTGAGCGCTTTTTCCCAGTATGCCTTTGCGGTTTTATATTTCTTTTCAGAAAAGGCCAAAAAACCCTTTAGATAGAGATCCTCTACATTCTCGCTCATAGCCGCTAACCGCCTCCGATTCCAAATGGTGGAGCCACGCGTGGTGGTGGTCCAAGTTTAGTGAAGCCCAACGCTCCATGTCAAGCGGAGCAAAGACGGGCTTGGCGGGCCTGCCGCCGGTTCTTGGCGCTTTCCGATTCCGATGCCCCCAGCATAGCAAAGGCCCTTCGAAACCCAAAGCAAAAGCGATGTTATGAGCCAATGCCCACACGTAGCTCCAGGGGCAATGCGTTGTCAAAAAACAAAGAAGGTTTCGTTTTGAGCTGGAATTTGTTACACTGAACCCAAGTTCATTTCCCTGGGTAGTTACCTGGTAACTTGCTCGGGGAGGGGATGCAACCTTGCCATTTTAGGTCCCTCCAAAAAAAGACCTACCAAAACTAGTCCCACCAATTACAGTCCTACCAAACTTATCCTCCTTATACGATTGCATCCCTCCCATTCCTCTTTTTTATTCCGGCAAACCTTCGATTTCTCCTTCTGCCCGAGCGGTTTTTGTTTTTTTTTAGGCTCTCGGGAAATCGGATGCCGAATGATTGGACTCGCGAGCCGCAAGCACTTCCTGGCGGGCGAGGCTCATCCACTCGCGGTCGATCCATGGGTCGCCGAAGCGGAAGTTGGCAAAGCCGGATTGACGCTTGCCCAGTAGGTCGCCGCTTCCGCGCTGATTCAAATCATAAGCCGCGATCTTGAATCCGTCGTCCTCGGCGGCCAGCAACCGCATGCGCTCGAGTGCGGGGCCGGCGATGTTTTCGGGCAACACGAAGAAGCAAAAGGCATCCCCGCCGCTCCTGCCCACGCGACCGCGTAACTGGTGGAGTTGGCTCAAGCCGAATTGCTCGGCCGATTCCACCACCATGATCGAGGCCTCGGGCACGTCGATGCCGACCTCGATGACGGTCGTGGCCACCAGGACGCTGGGCCCCTCTTCCTTGAAACGCCGCATCTCCTCGCGGATATGCTCTTTTTTCATCCTCCCGTGAACCATGCGCAAGGCGCGGCCTCGAAAATGACCGCTCTGGAAACTGGCGAACATGTTTTCCGCGGAACGCTCCTGTTGCGCCTCGTTGCCTTCGATCAGCGGAAAAACCCAAAACACGGATTCGCCCCGGTCCAGTCGTTTTTTGGCAAAGGCCACGATCTCCGAACGGTTTTCCGCGCGCTTGAGAATGGTGCGGATGGGCCGGCGCTCATGGGGTTTTTCATGGATGGAAAGCACCTGGTAATCGCCGAACAGCGTCATGGCCAGGGAGCGGGGGATGGGTGTGGCGGAAAAGGCCAGGTAATGAGCGGCCGAACCCTTCTTCAAAAGGGCGCGGCGCTGATCCACGCCGAACCGATGTTGCTCGTCGATCATGGCCAACCCCAAGTTGGCGAAGGTTACATCTCGCTGAAAGACCTTATGGGTGCCGATCACCAAATGACCCTCTCCGGAGGCGACCGCCTCCAGACGCTCGGTCATTTCCGCCCCGCTGACTTGGGCCGTCAAGGGGATCGTCTTTACGCCAAGCGGCGCGAGCAAGCGCTCAGCGGTGAGTCGGTGTTGATGGGCCAGAACCGTGGTGGGGCAGAGCAGGGCCGATTGGTGCCCCGCCCGATAAAAAATATAGGCAAGCGCCAAGCCGACCAGGGTCTTGCCACAACCCACATCGCCCTGAATCAAAGCTTGCAGCCTTCGACCGGCCCGCAGGTCTCGAAATAGGTCGCGGATCACCATGTCCTGGTCGCCCGTGGGCTGGAAGGGCAACGCCGCGTAAAATTCTTCGAGCCATTTTTCGTCGACCTCGAAGCGGGGATGGTTCCTGTTTTGACCCCGCGCCACCAAATCCTGCAAGCGTTGCTGGAAATGGAAGAACTCCTCGAAGATGAGCCTGTGAAGGGCGGGCGCCAGGCGATTCTTGATGATTTCGACCGCCGCCCCGTCCTCGGGCTGATGGAGCTGCCTCAGGGCTTCCGCGCGCGTGGGCCAGCCATTTTTATTCACAATTTCAGCGGGCAGGCTCTCCTCCAGCGGCATGCGCTCCAGCAGCGCAGCCACCCAACCCGCGATCTGATCCGAGCGCAATCCTCCCACCTGCCTGTAAACCGGTTGAATGCCGGCCATGCCCATCCCTTCCTCGCTGTCGAAACGGGGATTGGTCATGGTGCGGCCGAATTTCTCGAAGCGGATCTTGCCGAAAAAGGAGAGTGTCTCGCCGCGCTGAATTTTGGCGCTCAAATAGGGTTGGTTGTACCAGATCACGCGCAGGCTGCCATGGCCGTCGTCCACCAGAGCCTCGATGACATCCACCCGTTTGTGCGCGGTAATGGCGTTTTTTTTGGAAAGCACGGCGCCGCGAATATGGACCGGCGTCTCCAGCGGCGCATCATCGATTCGCGAAATCTTAGAGTAGTCGAGGTATTCCCGCGGCAGAAAGCTCAGCATGTCGCCGACTTTGATGATTCCCGCCCCGTGCAGCTTCTCCTTGGACTTGGGACCCAGTCCCGGTATTTTCAGTTGTAGGAGGCGCGTGTCTTCCCATGTGGATACGGCTTTCATGACGGTCCGGCAGGGCGTGCCTGGATGAGGCGACGCGGGATTGGAGGCTCGTCCTCATGCTAAAGCCTCGTTCGCGAAATTGCAATTCTCGCGAGTCTTGGCCGCCGGTTCCCTGGAGGCGGTGCCCGTTGTCATGTTATTGCCGTGTATAACCCTTGCGGGCGTATACCACGGCGCCCCTTTTGGAAACTTTAATCTCCAGGCGGCGAAACCCGGCGGCGCCGTCGGTGGGGCGAATTCCCAACATGTACTGATTTTTTAAGTCCTCCAAGATATTGGAGAAGACAGAGGGCAGGGATTGCACGCGCTCGGCGAAGTAGAAACGGCCGCCGGTTTCTTCCGCGAGGCGCTCGAGTGCGGCGCGATGGATGTCGCCGCCCAGACCAATGGTGAAAAGGGTCACCTGCTGGTTTTGCGCCTTGTCGATGGCCGCCCGAAAAATTCGCGCCTTGTCGCTGGGTTCCTCGTAGACGGTGTCCTCCCCATCGGTAAACACGACAATCGCCTTGCGGCCCTTGGCCCGTCCCTCCAGATCGGCAAGGGCCAGGTGGATGGCGTCGAACAACGAGGTATGACCGTGGGCTTCCAAGGAGGCAATCTGCTCCATGGCCCGCTTGCGGTCGGTGGAAAAGGGCATCAGTCGGCGCGGTTGGTTGTTGAACTCGTAGAGCATGGCGCGATCCGAGGGCGTCAGTTTTTGAATAAAGAGCGAGGCCGCGCTCTTCAGCTCTGGGAAACCTTCCTTTCGCAAGGAAGAAGAAGTGTCCAGCAGCAACACGAGGTCGAGAGGTAGCTGCTCCCTGAAAAAGTTTTCGATGGCAAGCCTCCTGCCGTTTTCCAATACCCTGAATTGATCGCGGGTGAGGCCGGTAATGGACTTGTTGGCGCGGTTTTTCACGATCACGCCCAAAAGGATCAACCGGGTGGTTTCCTGGTAATCCACCCGGAGTTCGCGGGTGACGACCTGATCTGACCGGGTGCTTTTGCCTTCCTGGTCCACGATTTCCGCGTAAAGCTCATGGCGCTGGATGTCTTCGCCAAAATCCAGGGTGAAGCGCTCCGACCAACCCTCGCTTTCGAATACTAAGCTCCCGTTTTGGAAAAAGCGGGTTTGTGCAACCGCATCGGGTTCAGGGGTCCGCAGAACGATTTCATAGGGTCCGGACACATAGGCGTCATCGGCCGGGTCAACGATCTCCACCTCGGCGGCCGTGAGCGGCCAAGGGGCGAACGCCGCCAGCAGCCAAACCCAGCTTTGGAAAAATGGATTGTCCGAAATTGTACAGCGTTCGGTCCATATCTGCTTCAAGGCCGCCATGGCGCTTCTCCCATTGTCGGATGTAAGCCCGGGGCGTTCGCTGTTTCCCGCGTTTCCACGGTGGGAACGAATGCCCATTCAGACTCTTCTCAAGACTCCTATCTTAAACGCTTCTCGGATTCGGTTCTATTCAAGGCGCGAGCCATCCGCCATAATTGGGTTCAGGCGCGCGTGGGAGCGAATCGAGGCCGCCGCCACATCCTCGCGGCGGTCCAGATTTGTCCACTTGAAAGGACGGTCACGCCACCTATTTTCAGTGAAAGCGGGCCATTGGCCAAGGAACGCCGCCTCGTTTTTTTGGAAGGCAAAGCGGCGGCCGGTGGGTTCAGTTGCTGACGGAAGTAGTTGGGGTTACATGGTTTTTACAAAATAAAGGAAGAGGACTAAAGCCGTTTGGCACAGTCTCTGCTCTAGGGAAGTGGGGACAGGAAAACGCTTGAAGGAGTTGACCCATGAGAAAGTGGACTTGGATGCTGATACTGGTCGGCGCACTGGGGTTTGCGGCAGACGAGCCCGGCCGGAAGTTGGCCAAACGCGAGAAAGGCGCCCAATTGGCGCGTCCCGTGCTGAACAAAAGAGTGGACCTGCAGCGTATGGTTCCGCATCTTGCCGTAAACGATGCCTGGAAATCCGCGCTGACTATTCGCAATGACTCGGACGCAACGATTTCCGTGTTGATGGAGTTTAACGATGCCACCGGGAACCCGATCAGCGTGACCTTTTACGATTCCGACAATTTTGAATACGTGGGCGAGGGATTTGAATTCGCGCTTTTCCCCTATGAAATTTACGTACTCGAATTCGACCTATTGAATGGCAACGCGGCGAACTTCCAAATCGCGGTGGTTACCGCGGAGGAGGAATCCGCTTATGGTTTGGAGGCGGTATTCAGCAATTTTTCCGGCCAGGAAAAGGTAACCGCGGTCGGGGTTGGCGTGAATCCTCCCGGCAATCTTTTCGTGTTGAATTTGGACCAGCGTCTGGACGCCTACACCCTCAATCAGAAGTTCCGCGGATTGGCGATTACCAACAACGAGGCGGACGTTTGTGATTGCGAGGTCAGACTCTACAATGATTTGGGCGAGTCCGGCGACGATCTCGGCGAGTACCCCAGCTTGATTTTGTCGATGAACGGTTACGGCAAATGGCTGGGCACCATTTATGATCTCTATCCCGATATCGATCAGCTCCTGCCTGCCGGGTTTGGTTACATCGAGGTGGGCTGCACCCGCCTGGTCTCCACGCTGGGCTTGGCCTTCGAGGCTGGGACCCCGATTGTGGCCTCGGTGCCAGTGGATTATTTCGAGGCGGCCAAGAAGAAGCAGGACGCCGCGAACGCGCACCGGCGCTAAACCTCCTCCGCCAGCCTTTCCGCGCGGATCTTCGCGCGGGAGGGCGAGGCCCGATCCGCTCTCCTTCGGTTTTCCCCTGGAATTGGGTATAATGGCCGCTGAGATTAGGGGGGTAAAATTTGAAGCGAGAGGAGCAATATGTCTTTACAATTAGGTGATACGGTCCCCGATTTTACAGCGGAAACCACCGAGGGAACCATCCATTTCCACCAATGGCTGGGCAACAGTTGGGGCATTCTCTTTTCCCACCCCAAGGACTATACGCCCGTTTGCACCACGGAGCTGGGAACCGTGGCCAAGATCAAGCCTGAGTTCGACAAACGCAATGTGAAGTTCCTGGCGATCAGCGTGGATCCCCTGGACGATCATCACGGATGGATCAAGGACATCAACGAAACTCAAAACACCAATGTGAACTACCCCATCATCGCCGATCCCGAGCGCAAGGTCGCCAATCTCTACGGCATGATTCATCCCAACGCACTGGATAACATGACCGTCCGCTCGGTCTTCATCATCGGCCCGGATAAGAAACTGAAGCTAAGTCTTACCTATCCCGCCTCCACGGGTAGGAACTTCCAGGAAATCCTGCGCGTGGTCGATTCGCTGCAACTCACGGCCAACTACCAAGTGGCCACCCCGGCAAACTGGGAAGACGGCGAGGATTGCATTATCGTTCCCGCGGTTCCGGATGCGGAAGTTCCGGCCAAATTCCCCAAGGGCCACACGACGATCAAACCCTACTTGCGCTACACCCCGCAACCAAATAAATAAGACCAGCGGAAGGAGAATCTCCCCAAAATCACGGACCCGGCCGGATTGGGCGGGGTCCAGCATGAGAACGCCCGTGGGCATGAGATTGCCGGCGGGCGTTTTTCTTTTTTGGGGCGCGGGAAGCGGTGAAGAAGGGTGATTTGACGAGTTGGTAAAACCTCGGAAGCCTTGATTTGCAAAGGTATTTAGGCGCAAGTGCTAAAAAAAATGATATTTGGTGACAACTTTTTGTGGTTTTATTCGTCTATAGTGGGTAGCCGCAACTTTTTGACCTGAGAGGTTTTCCTAAAAAACGGATTGTTGCCGGGGTTGGTTCTGTAATTGGCGGCGGCCATCTTTTCCCGTTTTGTTGAGTTTTTGGACAGGGCCATGTGGGGGCATTATGAAGCTTGGACCGACTTGTCGGATAGGTATCTTTGTGTTTGTACTTGTGTTCTTGGAGACCGCTTTCGCGGCCAAACCCGAGATTGTCAATCGAAATGACCGCAAACCGCATCAAATTCAACCGGTGGATTCACCCGTTAAGATTGACGGCGTGATTAATGACGAAGCCTGGGAGAGCGCCTTGAAGCTGGAAATCGGCTATGAGGTGCGGCCGGGTGAGAATGTGGAACCGCCCGTGAAGACGCTTCTCTACCTCGCCTATGACGAAGAGGCAGTTTTGGTGGCCTTCAAGGGTTTCGACCCCGAACCAGAAAAAATCAGGGCGCGTTATTCGGATCGTGACGATGCCTGGAACGATGATTTCGTGGGAATCGTGCTGGACACCTTCAACGACCAGCGTCGGGCCTACGAGTTCATGTGCAACCCTCTGGGCGTACAGATCGATGCCATTAACGACGATTTGGGCGGCAATTACGATACCTCCTGGAACGCCATTTGGCAGTCCGCCGGGCGGATTACCGAGGATGGTTTCGAGGTAGAAATGGCCATCCCCTTCAACCAACTGCGTTTCCAATCCTCGGATGGCCCTCAGACCTGGGGGCTCGACGCGATTCGCAGCTATCCCCGCACCCATCGCCACCATATCGGCCTGTTTCCCAGGTCCAGAGGACAGAACAGCTACCTCAGCCAGACCGATAAGCTGATCGGCTTTCAGGGAATCAAGCCCGGCAAAAACCTCGAAATCGTCCCCACGGTAACCGGTTTTCGAACCGACGCCCGCGACGGCCTGCCCTCGGGCGAGTTCCGCGAGGTGGATTCCGCCGAGGATCTCGGCGTAACCGCGCGCTGGGGCATTACGCCCAACCTCACGCTGAACGGGACGCTCAACCCGGATTTCTCCCAGGTGGAAGCGGATGCGGTTCAGTTGGACATCAATACGACCTTCGCCCTATTTTTTGAGGAGACGCGGCCCTTTTTCCTTGAAGGAGCCGACTATTTCAACACCCGCATCAACCTGGTCCATACCCGCTCGATTGCCGATCCCTCCTCGGCGGTCAAGGTAACGGGGAAGCAGGGCAGACACACCTATGGAGCCTTTTCCGCCAAGGACGATGTCACCAATCTGATCCTACCCGGAACGGAAGGCTCAAGCGCGGGCTCGTTCAACTTTGAGACCACCAATACCGTGGGTCGATACCGTTATGATTTCGGGGGGAATTCCACGGTGGGGGCGATGGTCACCAACCGGGAGGGCGACGATTACCACAACCGGGTCTTCAGTCTGGACAGCACGTACCGCATGACCGATGCGGACACCTTTACTCTCAATGTGGCGGGCTCACAAACGCAATATTCCGAGCAGGTTCGAGATTCCTTCGATCTCGATAATAGCGAGGAGATCAGCGATCGGGCAATTTCGTTCCGCTACCGCCATAGCCAGCGCAATTGGGTCGGAAATGTGCAATACGACGATTTCGGCGAAGATTTCCGCGCGGACATGGGGTTCCAACCTCAGGTCAATTTCCGCAGGCTCATCACCGGGGGCACCTATTTTTGGCACGGCGATGAAGGCAAGGCCTACAATCGCATCGAACTCGGCGGCGATTTCGATCAAACCGAAACCCAGGATGGCGACCTGTTCGAACGGGAATTGGAGAGCTGGTTCGTTTACACCGGTCCAAAGGAATCCTTTATTTGGGCGAACGTGGGTACCCGGACCAGGGTGTTCAACCGGGTGGAATTCGACCAAATTTACCAGAACGTCTACCTGGAAATGCGCGCCAACGCGAGCTTATTTTTGAGCTTAGACCTCAGTCGCGGAGACTGGATCGACTTCCAGCACACCCGCGAGGCCAAGCGCTTTTCCTATGAGCCGCGGGTGCAGTTGAATTTCGGCAAACATGTCTACATGCAGGCCCGGTATCGCTATTCGGGATTGGATGTGGCCGGCGGCCGCCTGTTTACCGCCACGGTTCCTCAACTGCGCTTCATCTACCACTATAATTCGCGACTGCTGTTTCGCGCCGTGCTTCAGCATGCCGGCATCACGCGCGATCCCGCGCTTTACAGTAACGAGGTGGAGCCCGAGTCCGACGACCTCTTTGCGCAGTTGCTATTCTCTTACAAGCTCAACCCGCAAACCGTGGCGTTTTTAGGCTACAGCGACAACTACACGGGCAACCAGGAATACAGCCTTACCCAAAAAGATCGCACTCTTTTCTTAAAGGTCGGCTATGCCTGGCTGCGCTGATACCGCGCGGAAAGCTGTCAGCTCGTAGAAATAAGCCCCGGATGGAAATCCGGGGCTTTTTCACAAGAGCCTTGAGCATCGACTCAATTGGGCGCCTTGGGTTGGGGTCGTTTGCGGTAGCGTTCGTAGAGCCGTTTGTGTTTGTCGTTCATGTCGGCCCATATACCGTCGATCCAGACCTGTTCCACCACCGTGGAAACCTCCAAAAGGTCTCCGTTGGTGAGCACCAGGCTGGCGCTTTTCCCGACCTCGATCGATCCCAGTTGCCCGTCCAGACCCAGGATCCTGGCCGGGTACAGGCTGATCGAACGGTAGGCTTCCTCGCGGTCCAGCCCGAATGCCGCGGCAAATCCCGCGTGTTCGACGATGTTGCGAATATGCGCGGCGCTGCTGAGGCTGCCCATCCCCGCGATGGCGAAGGGTACGCCCGCCTGGGCCAGCTTCGCGGGCGTGGTGTAGGCGATGTCGTAGGGTTGGTCCTCGCGGCCGGGGTCATTGAGCACATCGGTCAGGATGACCGGCGCCTTGTTTTCGGCCAGAAAGTCGGCAATGGTCCCGGATTCCATGCCACCCACGATTACGCATGTCAGTCCGCGCGCTTTCACCCATTCCACAGCCTGGCGGATGGCCCAGGCCTCCTGCACGAAAATGTAAAGCGGCAGGCTGCCCTCCAGCACGGGTTTCATGTTTTCCAGGCGTGGGTCGCTCTCCCAGGAGAGATCGCCGGCATGGGCCTTGGCCTTGTGGTAGAGCTCGGCGTTATCGAAGAACTCGGTCAATTCCTCAATGGCTTTTTCCGCGTCCTTTTTGCGGTCGGAATAGTCCTTGGGCGAACCGAAAAAGGCGGCGAACCCGCTCAGCCGACCCTCGGGCCAGTTGAGGCCCATGACCACCTGCCGTGAGCCCGCCATTTCTTCCCAGGTCCAACCCAGGGTGCGGATCAGGCTTCCGGTTCCGGTCAACTTCCCTCCGGTGGGCAGGGTGAGCGCGTGGGTGATTCCCGCGGAACGCGCGACCGGGATATGCGTGCTTTCAGGATGCA
>JBGTRP010000117.1:0-12585 GCA_041940685.1 Acanthopleuribacteraceae bacterium | reverse complement strand
AGGATCTGTTCGGGACCGGGCCGGATCGTGGGGACAATCACGGCACCGCATGCGCGGGAGTCGCCTGCGGCAACGGCGTGGACGGAGCTTCCGGGGTGGCGCCCGAGGCGCGTCTGATGCCTATCCGCTTGGCCTCGGGTTTGGGCTCCATCCGGGAGGCGGAAGCCTTTGAATGGGCCGCGGATCACGGCGCGGACGTGATCTCCTGTAGCTGGGGTCCCCGCGACGGCCGCTGGTGGAATCCCAACGATCCGCAACACAACGTATTTGCCCAATTGCCCGCCAGCACCAAGCTGGTGCTCGACAATGTCACCAGCAATGGCCGCAACGGCAAGGGTTGCGTCGTCTTATTCGCTGCCGGAAACGGCAATGAATCGGTGGAAAACGACGGCTACGCGAGCTATGAGAAGGTGATTGCCGTGGCGGCCTGCAATGATCGCGGCTCCCGTAGCGTCTACAGCGATTTCGGCGATTCGGTTTGGTGCGCATTCCCCAGCAGTGATTTCGGCCACTCGCCCTTCAACCATCCCAGCCCGTTGACCTCCGGTATTTGGACCGCGGACAGAAGCGGTCAGGATGGCTACAACCCCGGTCAGGTAGGCGATGGCGATGCCGCGGGCGATTACACCAATAGCTTTGGCGGCACCTCCAGCTCTTGTCCGGGCGCGGCCGGGGTCGCGGCGCTGGCGTTGGCCGTCAATCCCGAGCTCAAGGCCAGCGAGGTGAAGGATCTGCTGCGGCGCGCCTGTGACAAAATAGATCCTGGCCAGGGCCAGTACAACGCCAATGGGCACAGCCAGCTTTATGGGTATGGCAGGTTGAACGCGGCGACCGCGGTGGCCCTTGCCAAACCGGAGCCGCAAAACAAGGCCATTATCCACCGCGTATTCGACGCCTTGATTCCCGATTTGCAAACCGTTTCCTTCAGCCTGGATGTGGCCGATGATACGCCGGTGGAGTCCTTGGCCGTGGACGTGGATATTAAACACACCTACATCGGCGATCTGATCCTCACGCTGCTGCCGCCGGCCGCGACCGGCGTGGCGCCCATCGTGTTGCACAACCGGTCCGGTTGGTTCCGCAACGATTTGAAGAAGCACTACGACGCCGCGACCACCCCGAGTCTCTCCAAGCTCAAGAACAAGAGCTGCAAGGGGAGTTGGACCCTGGAGATTCAGGACAGGGCCAAGCGAGACATCGGCACCCTGGTCTCCTTCGGCCTTAACCTGACCTTCACCCATCCCAGCCGCGCCCCGCGGGCTTCAGCTCCTCAACCCAAGAAAAAGGCCAAGAAGAAAGCCAAGAAGGCAAAAGCCAAAAAGTAAACCGAGCCTCTCAAAGATAGGGCAAGTAAGAGTGGCCACGCGGCGGCGCGTGGCCACTTTTTTGGCCAACTGCCAAATTCGAATTTCGTCTGAATTAGCTTCTCCTAGGTTGGAATCCAACCAGAAACAGGAAAATTCACCACGGAGGACACGGAGAAAAGGCAAAAGAATTCTCGTTAATTATTTGACAATAAAAATCTTACACAATTTTCTTGCGGGGGGCAACGTATTTTGCGTGGGTCAAAAAAATGCGTTTTTGGGCGGGCTTTCGGTTGGTCTTTTCTAGGTTTCTGACATGGGAAATGGGCCTCGCCCCCCATTCGTGGAATCCGTGTGGTTCGCGGTTGAAAGATCCTCTGCAAGGGCGTGATCGCTGCTTCGAGGAACTCCATTGATGCAACTCTTGGCGTTTCCTCGGCGAGTAAAATGGATGGATCTCCCGTAGACCTAAAAGGACACGGGGCCTCCAAATCCGTGAAACAACCCGGCTCTTTGTCCCGCGTCGGCATGACAAGGGAGGTGGCTCGCCCATGAAAATCGTCCTCATCGCATTGGGTTTGCTTTTTGTTGGAGCTTGGCGGGTCTCGGCTTTCTTCGACCCGGAGCGCGAACGCATCGGGGAAATTGAATTCCAGGCCGAGGCGCTGGCCGGCTGGGATCGGCCCATCCTAAAGGGCCGCCTCCCCGTTTTTGAGGACAACATCCAAAATCGCGGCCCCAAAATCGAGCTGGCCATTGCCGTGCTGCCCGCGGCGCGGCCCGAACCGGACAAGGAGCCCCTGTTCTATATCGCCGGCGGGCCCGGAACCGCAGCCTCCGATTATATTGCCAACTTTATCGTCATCGCCTTTGCAGAAATCCTTCAAACGCGCCCGATCGTGGTGGTGGACCAGCGCGGCGCCGGCGGCTCGAACCCCCTCAAGGCGGACACCGCCCATTATCAGCGGGTTCAGGATTACCTGACGCCTACCATCGATGTAGCGGTCGCGCGCGCCAGCCGGCCGCTTTACGAGAAGCGGGGCAATCTTCGTTTCTATACCTCGTTGAACGCGGTGCTGGATCTGGAAGCCGTGCGGCGCGCCATGGGCTACGAGCGCGTCAGCTTCTACGCCACCAGCTATGGCGTCCGGCCCGCCTTGATCTACATCAACCGTTTTCCCGAACGCGTACGGGCCGCGATTTTGAAGGGTGTCGTGCCTCCCGAGGCGGCCATTCCGGTTCCCTTTGCCCGGGACGCCCAACAGGCCCTCGAAAAGCTGGCGCAACGATGCGCGGAGGACCCCGCCTGCGCATCCGCCTTTCCCGATTTTCGCGAGGATTTTGACCGCGTGTTGGCGCAATTGGAGAAGGAGCCGGTAAAAGTAAGCCTGAAACATCCCCGAACCGGTGCGGTAGAGGAAGCTCTGTTTACACGGTCATTGTTCAGCCATTTGATGCGCTCCTGCCTGATGGATACCGGGTTGGCGTCGCAGTTGCCCTATTGGATTCACCGCGCCCGCGATGGCGATTTTCAACCCCTGGCAGAGCTCTCCCTGAGGATTCGGGGTTTCTACGTGCAGCGTTTCTACGAGGGCATGAGCCTTTGCGTGATTTGCCAGGAGGATCTGCCCCGATTCGCGCAATTGGATCTTAACGCCGAGGTGGCGGGTACTTTTCTCAAACGGGATTGGATCGACCCCGCCCTGGAGGCCTGCCATGCGCTAGGCCTGACCGATGCGCCTCCACCGGACTACCTTGACCCCGGGCTGCAACAGACGCCCGTGCTCTTTATTTCTGGGGGCATGGATGGGGCCACGCCGCCGCGCTACGGCGAAAACGTACTGAAATGGTTCCCCAATGGCCGCCACCTAGTGGCGCCCAACGGCGGACACTCCTTCCGCGGCATGATGGGCTGCGTGGACCATATCATGGCCCGCTTCATCGAAAGCGGAAGCGCGGCGAAATTGGAAACGGAATGCGCGGCGGAAATACCCTTCCCGCCATTCAAGATCACGGACTGAGAGGCGGGCACATGGTCTGCATGCTAGGCTGGTTTACTCCGCATGGCTTGGTTGTCATGACAAGAAATATTTCGGGTTTCAAACCCATGGGCGTGCCGGTTCACAACTCCTGGTGCTAGAGAAAGGCCCTATTTCCGATCAGGAAGAGGCTTCCTCGGCCAGGTAGAAGAGGGTGCCGAGGGTGAGCCCGCCCTCCAGGTTGGCCTGGAAACCTTGCCACTTGGCAGCCAGCGACTCGGCATCAAACTTGGCGGAACGGCGCGACCATTCCTCCCATAGACGCAGGCCCAGCTCGTCGCCCTCGGTAGCGTGGTGCAGAATCATGCCGATGCGAATCCAACCGTCGTAATCGTCCACCATGGAATCCGGCAGGGCGTCCAGCGCGTCCACGATACGGCTCAGGTTGGTTTCGTTGATGCTCGCGCCGTCAAAGACCGAGGCCCCGGATGGGCGCTTCGGTTTGGGCGCCGGCCGCCGCCGCTGTTCCTTTTCGAAACCGGTCCATACGCCGCGAAATAGACGGGTGAGACCCGCGTTGGCGGCCGGTGGCTCCGATGGCTCCAGCGCGGGGTAGGCGGGCAGGCTGGAGAGGTGCTGAAGTGTAGCGGGGGAGAGGTCGCGAAGTTGCCCGAAGGTCAGAGGGATTTTGCGGTTGCCGTTGTCGCGCACGCGGCCCTCCACCCGCCACAGCCGGCCCCTGCCCTCGGAATAGACGGCCGAGTCCATGATCTCCGCGAGCCCGAGCGCCTTGGCGAAACGCTTGTAAAGCGAGGGCAGGCGAGGGTGTTGGAAATCCTTCGGCGCGAACACGGACGCGGGAATGATGAGGTGGAAACCCTTGGCCCCGGAGAACCAGATGCTGAAGTCCGCTGGGGTCGCGCCGTATTCCGCGATGATGGCGCTAAGAGCCTGGTAGAGCTGGCTTTGCAGCAAGCCCAAATTGTCATGGGCGTCGAAATCCGCGTAAAAAGGGCCGCGAAAAGGCATGGTCAATCGTTGCTTGCGGGCCTTGCCATCCGTTTGGGATTGTGAGGCCAACCAGGATTCATATTGCGCCACGGTGCAACAGAGCTCGAGCACGCTCACCAGATCGTTGCCATCCCATACCGCCTCTTCGCGCGTGGCATAGGGCTTCCAGGCGCCGAATACGGTTTTCCCCTTTATTTTGTGGAGCTTTTGACCGAACCACATCATGGCCCTCGCGATGGCGCCGCCGTTCTCCGCGCCGCCGACCCTCCCTAGAAAATAAGCCACGGGCGCCCCGGGCCGCAAGCATTGGCGCAAATTTCGGAAGAATTTGGACGGGTTTTTCCTGAAACTTGCGTTTTCGGTTTGCGCTTTGACAATCGCTAGGAACCGGGAGATTTACGAGGCCCTGCACGCCATCGGCTGGAAGCGGTACGCCATCAGCAGCGTACCCTTCGACCAGCAAGACTGGCGGGACCATTTTGGGCGGCTCTGGTGGCCGTTGGCGGTAAGCAAGTATCGGTTCGACCCGCGCAATATCCTGACGCCGGGCCAGGGCATTTTTTAGGGTTTCGCGGTTGCCCGTTTAAAGATGGAGGCCGCGGAAAAACCTTGCCTGAATCCGCCCGGCCTCTTTCTCGCCCTCCGTGGAGATGCCGAGAGCGCGACTCGGGTCTCGCCGGCATCGCCATGCCCGGATATGAGGAAGAATTGACGCGGCGCGCTTGCACTGAAAGAGGTATCGCAGTATATTGTAATTCAATTACGTTATAAGAGGCGGTGTCATGAATTACAAGTTCAATTTCGATTGGGAAGGGCTTATGGGCACGGTGAAGGAACGGCTCGCCGAACACGGTATTCTCTTTGAGATGGAATCGAACCTCTTCGATTGGGACTCCGAGGATCGGAAGGGCGAGAAGGATGAAAAAACCGAAAAGCAAGCGAGCCATGAGGAAGGCAATGCGGAGAAGAGTGAGGGTAAAAACAAGAAGCGGCCCAAGGTGAAAGTGGTCTGTGTGGCGCCCGACCTTCAGGATTCGGTCAAGGAAATGGGCGCCAGCTCCCGCGACCAGGTGGTCATGGTTCGCGTCGATGGCGAAACCGCCAAAACCTTGGACGCTTGGGTGGCGACCGGCGCGGTGAAGAGCCGGTCCGAGGCCGCGGCCCTCTTTATCCGCGAGGGGTTGAAGGTGCGCGCTTCCGAATTGGACAAACTCAAGGACGCCTTGAACGAGGTGGAAGAAGCCAAGCAGCGGCTGCAACGCGAGGCGCGCGAGGTGTTTGGTCGGGAAGAGGAAAAGGAATAATCCCGGCCGTCCTGAGCCGAGGGGTTTCGACCAAACCGCGGCAAGCGCGTTCAACGGGTCGTGCAACCCGGATCGCCGAACATTTCACGGCGATCCGGGCGTTTTTTCCAGGAAGCCCGGCTCAGAACTTCAGACGGTAGGAGACCGAGAGGTTTCTGCCAGGCAAAAGAATGCGGTCCTTGAGGAACGACACGTGATTGCGCGCCTCCTCATCGGTGAGGTTGACGCCGCGCAGCAGGATTTCGTGAACGCTGGCGGCCACAAAAAATTTGTAACCCACAACCGCGTTGAATAGGCGGTAGTCGTCGGTAGGCGTCTCGAAAGGCGCTGTCCGGTCCTGCTCGTCATTGAATTGAAGGGTTGCATCGGCAAAAAAGGATGGCCGGTGATAGTGGAGGCCGATGCTAAGCCTTTGTGGGGGGGTGCGTGGCAAATACTCACCACTGTCCAGTTCCGCGCGCACAAAATCGTAGGTGAACTCCAGGCTGAGGTGATTGGGTTCGCTGTGCCAGAGCGCGGCATCCACGTGCAGTTCCGCGCCCCAAAATTCCGCATCCTCTTGAATAAACACGAACTCGCGCAGACCGTCTTCTTCCTCGCCGGTAAAGCGCTCGAAGATGTAATCGTCGAATCTGTTGGTGAACAGGCTGAGCTCGCCGGTGATTTCGCCCTTCTTTTTACGCAGGGTGGCGTCCAAACCCAGGCTGGTTTCTTTGTCCAAATTGGGGTCGCCCACCTCGAAAGCCGCGGTGGCAAGATGCGGCCCATTGGAAAAGAGTTCCTCCGGGTTAGGGGCGCGCTCCGTGCGCGTCAGGTTGATGGCCAAGCCATAGGGCGCGTTTTTGGCGAAGATCAACCCCAGGGAGGCCGAAGTTCCATTGAAGTCGAGATCGAACATTTCCGGTTCCTCTTCTTCCTCCTCTTCCTCGTGGTGTTCTTCTTCCTCTTCTTCGTGTCCGTGCCCGGCTAAGGCAACCGCCTGGCTGTTCTGCCGATCGAAACGCAGACCGAGGTTTAAGGCCCAGCTACCGCGGTCCATTTCCTCGTAAAGATAGAGGCCGTATTTGTCGCTGTCGTTGGGCGGTACGAATGCCTCCGCCCCTTCGGCCTCGAATTCGCGCTGGGTGTATTGGAAACCGATGGAACCGGAAGTGAACGGTCCCCGTTCGCCGTGAACGGCCTCGCCCCGAAACTCACGGTACTCGTTGAAAAACTGGGTGCCGACTTCCGGGCCTTCCAGCTCGACATGTTCGTAATCGGTAATGCCCACCCGAAGGTTTAAAGACTGAATGAAATCGCCATCCAGGCGGTAATTGCCGCGAATGTCAAAGCGTTTCTGTTCGAGGTCGATGGTGACGGGCGCTTCTTCCTCTTCTTCCTCTTCTTCTCCTTCCTCGTGTCCATGTTCCTCTTCATGATGGCCGTGACCTGGAACACCGTAGTCCGTTTCGAATCCCGTGTAGGAGATGCCGAGAAAACCCCTATCCGTGATGTAGGAAAAGCCGAGGCTGCCCTTGCGGCTCTCCAGGGCGCTGTTCTCAAGCGTATCCGAGAGCTCTTCATCCTCTTCGGGCTCGACTTCCGCGGGACCGGGTATTTCGTAGTTGTCGGTTTCCTTGTTATAAAAGTCCGCGTGCCAGGCAAGCCGACCCCGGCTGCCGTTGAGGTTGACGCCACCCGATCGTTCATCGGCAACCGTATTGAAGCCCAGGTCCAGCGAACCGGATACGGGCTCGGACGGCAGAAACTCGGGTATGCGGTTGTCGATGACATTGACCACGCCGCCCACGGCGCTGCTGCCGTAACGCAGCGAGGCTGGCCCGCGCAGGATTTCGACCCGCTCCAGCGACATGGGGTCGATGCTGAGGGCGTGGTCCGCGCTTACCGTGGAGACGTCACCGGATTCGATGCCGCCCTCCAAAATGCGGATTCGATCCCCGCCCATGCCTCGAATAATGGGCCGGCTGGCGCCCTGCCCAAAGGAGGTAGCGGTGACGCCGGGTTCCCGCGCCAGCGTGTCGCCCAGGGTCGGCGCCAACTTGGCGATCAGGTCTTCCTCGTTCAGCGCGCCGACCGCCTGGGACACATCGGAAATGCTCTTGCGTTCGGCGGTAGCGGTGACCGTGAGCTCCTCGTGAAGATCGATATCGAAATTCACCGTTATTTCCGCATCCTGGTCTGCCGCGAGCGTGACCGTGACGAGCTTGCTGTCGAAATGGGGCGCATTAATCTGTAGGGTGTAGGCGCCAGCGGGCATGTTCTCGAACCGAAAACGGCCGTCCCTCTTGACACTGTATTCGCGGTTGAGCTCCAACACCAACACCCGCGCCTCGCGCACGGGGTTTTGGTTGCTGTCGGTTACCGTTCCCGAAAGCGAGCCGGCGGCTAGCCAAACACACGGGATTATCTGTAAAAAAAGAAAAGCACGGAGCGCGCGGCTCCGCTGAAAAAACTCCATCAATTTCATCTCGAACTCCTGAATCGATTTGCTAAAAAATGATTGCTCTTTTGCGCGCAACCTCTAGGCCCCGGCCATATGCGGTGAAGAGCACGTCCGGATAGTTGGCATCGCGGGAGATAGCCGCGCAATGCCGGGATCCGGAAATTTCCAGCCGCGCCCCTTCAGGCGGATTCGCTATCGACTTCGCCAAATAGATCTAGGCAAAGGCAGCGCTTCCAGCCGGGCGGCATGGGGAATGAGGTCTGGTTTTTCAGGAGTTCGTGGGAGGACCGCGTGAAAAATGAGTCGATAACAGGCGGCCACTTTCCCGGCCCCAATCGCCCGGACAGGCCATTGCGACCACGCCCGCGACCGGTTTCTCTTGTGCCGAAGGCGGATAAAACGAGGGGATTAAATGGCAAAGGGCGCAATCATCGTGCTGATGCGAATCCCCCAATAAGATGCCCCGCAGGCGGGGCGTTTCCGGTGCGGCTTTGGTTTCCGCGCCCGCGAGAGGCTCCATGTAGAAAAAGGAGCCGTTGGAGAACACACAGCTATGGTCTTCATGCTCGTGGTGAACGGAGACCGTTTCGAACGAATGCCCCAGCAGCAGTGCCGCGAGCAAAAGGTGAACATTCTTTTTGTGTAGGACCCGCTTCATATCGGCTCTCGTATGGGTAGACCCTCACTTTTACTATACAACAATACGAGGTTGAAAGACATTCCGCCCATGATCAAGAGATTTACATCCGTTGTGAGCTACCGCCATCCGCCGGACATCAGGCTCATAGCGACCGGAGTTTAGGAGTTGGGCGCAAGTGAGAAAGGCAGCCCTACGAGAGCTTTTTTCCTATTGAATGCATACACTTTCCATTCGTTTCCGGTGAGTGAAGCCTTGGCCAGAATCCACTTCCCAGTCTGTTTCAGATGGATCAACAGGTGAAGCCAAAAAACCTTTAGCCTTTTGGTTTGCTTGTTTTTTATCCGCGCGATCCGCGGATCGTTTCTCTTATTCTCGACAAGAGGCGTTCTCCGCGGATGGGAAGGACGGGAAGGTCTGGGCCCGAACCCTTCCCGTGTCGTGGGGCGTTGTGTAGTCTAAAGAGAAAATACTCTAGAAATGCGCGGAAACACCCAACAGGAACGAGCGATCCAGCCCGGGGCGCACCCCGTAGGGCCGGCGGGCGACGATATAGGTCTCATCGGTCAAATTGCGGACTCTGCCGTACAACTTCAGTTTGCCGAAAAGCCCCACCTCCGCGGAGAGGTCCAGCAGCATGCGCGCCTCGATCTCCTCGTCGGAAGGAATCGGACCCTGGCCGGCCTTGCTTCGCATCTCGTCGGTGTGGTTGGCGAGCAGGTAAATGCCCCAATTGGCGCCTCGCGCCCCCAGGCTCAGCGTGAGTTGGTTGGCGGGGATATAGGGCAGGGCGTCGCCGGCCTCTACCTCCGGGCTCCAATCCGCGAAAGAGGTTTCGAAGCTGGATTTGAATTGGGTGTCCGTGTAGGTGTAGGAGAAGGAAATCGGAAGACTGACGGCGGAATCCAGGATTGGGCCCGTATCGAGTTGGAGGGTGGCCTCCAGGCCGGAAACCTCCACGGCGCCGCCATTGAACAAATCGCCCTCGCCGGTGCCGCCGCCAGCCAGGGTTTCCGTGCCCAACAGATTGCTGTAATCGTTAAAGAAACCGATCAGCTCGGCGCGAAATGCCTGGCGGCCATGGCGGAAGCCGAGTTCGTAGTTGGTGCTCTTTTCCTCTTCGGTATCGGGGTTCTTGCCGGCGCCGGGCGGTGAGAACCCACGGTAGACTCCCGCGAACACCCGATTGGTGGAAGAGATTTTGTAATCAACGCCCAAACCGGGCAGAAATACCTCGACACTATTTTCGCGTACCCGGCTTGGGCCCCGCGCACGGTCGGGATCGCTTTGGGAAAAATCCTCGCGCACGTAGTCGATGGACTCATAACGCAACCCGGGTTTGATGGTCCAAGACCCGAGGGCCAGGGTGTCTTGCAGGAAGAAGGAAAGCGCCTCGGCTTGGCTCACCCGGTTGGACTGGCTGCCCGGCGCGCCCCGTTCGCTCAAGACCATGCTCCCACCCTGCATGCGGTAATATTCCTCGTCTTGAAAGCGGTCTTCCTCGTCCTCGTGGTAACGAATGCCGAATTCGAGCTGATGCTCGGTTCCCCCAGCGGCCAAATCCCAATGAAGCACGGACTGAATGCCTCGTGAGTAGTAATTGCGCCGATTGTTGCGGATGGCGAGCTCTCCGGCCTCACTATCGGTCTCGCCTCGCAGAATGCCCAGCTCGGCGGCGTAAGCCTCGGGGGTTTCCAAAACACGGGCGTTGGAAACGCCGGCCACCGATTCCAACTTGTGCCAATTGCGGAAATAGTCGTTGTTGTAAAGGGTGGTGGTGATGTCCATCTTGGCCGAGGGTTGGATGAAGTGCCGCAACTGGACCTGTTCGTGATCCGTGTCGATGAAGTCCAAGGCGGAGGCCGCGTACCTGCGGTTGGGCGTTTGCCTGAAATCCTGCTCGGTGAGGCCCAGGTAGGTTTCATTGCCGAATTGGGTGGTTTTTCCGGCTTTGATTTCCAGCATCTGGAACACGCGCGCATTCGGGCCGCTGTTCACGCGGAATTTGGCCAGGTAATCCTCCAGGTCAACACCGGTTTCTCCGCCGCCATCCAGGTCTTTGAAGCCGTCCGACGCCAATTGATAGGTTTCCACCAGCCAGGCGGTGCGGGCGCCCGCGTCGCCAATGGAGGCGTCAAACCGGCGCGTGCCGTGGCTGCCGCCGGCCGCGTTGACATCCGCGCGCAAATCGCCCGGCAGACTGGTTGAGATCATGTTCAACGTGCCGCCATTGGTATAGGGTCCCTGTTTGATGGCGCTGGCGCCCTTGAGGATCTCGATGCTCTCCATTCGGGCCGCGGTGGGGAAGTAGTAGGCCGCGGGCGCGGTATAGGGCGCGGGTGCGATGAGTACGCCATCCTCCATCAGCGTGATTTTTTGGCTTCGCTCCACCCCGGTTCCGCGAATGCCGATATTGGGGCGCAATCCCAATCCCTCTTCTTCCTGAATGTTGATGCCAGGCACCTGACGCAGGATGCGGTTGATATCCGCGTAGCCCTGTTCCTTCAGTTGGGCTTTGCCGATGTAATGGGCTGATCCCGCGGTTTTTTCCGCTAGCTCCTGACTGCCGATCACCTGAACCCGCTCATCGATTTTCGCTTGTGTAGCCGTCGAATTAGGGCGGTTTTCCTGGGTTGTCTTGGCCCCATCCTCCTTTTTGGGAGAAGTCGTCTCCGCGCCGAGCAGCGCGGAACCGCTGAACAGCAGGGCCGCGAGGAACAAGGGTAGGGAGGGTGCGAGGCGGAATACCGAAGTGATTGTATTCGGTTGGAAAACCGGTTGGCCAGACATGGACATCTCCTGCAAAAATCGGGTGGTTTATAGAATTGAGAATCATTCTCAATATCAGTTTCTGATTCTCCTTCAAATCAGCAAACCTGTCAACCGCCAAAAACGCTTTTTTGGATTTTCGCTTTCCAGCCCCTCGGCCCTGGACGAACGCCGCGTTTTCGAGCTGGGGTCCGCGCGCCGGATCGCCTATAATCGGTTCCAGCCCGAGCCGCGGTTTCGCGCGGCGTTTGATTCGGGGAAGGTTTCGATCGAGCGAGGAGTGTGTGCATGGCGAACCGCTGTTGGTGGAGCGTAGGGGATGCGGATTACGAACGCTACCACGACGAGGTATGGGGCCGCCCCGAGCATGATGACAGGGCCCTTTTTGAAATGCTTTCCTTGGAGTTATTCCAGTCGGGACTATCCTGGATTACGATTTTAAGGAAACGGGACAACTTCGCGCGGGCTTTTGCCGGTTGGGATATCCCGCGCATCGCGGCCTTCGATGATTCCGACCGGGAACGGCTGCTGTCCGACAGCGGCATTGTGCGCAACCGCAAAAAGATCGATGCGGTCATCGCCAACGCCCGGCTGATTCCCGCGATCGAAAGCGAATTCGGCGGTCTGGACGCCTATTTGTGGCGCTTTGCCCCCGCCTCGCGTGCGGTGCCCGAGGGCGGGTTCACACGGGAGACTTTGCCCCTGATGATCGAGGAGGCGAATGTCATGTCGAAGGCCCTAAAAAAGCGCGGATTCCGCTTTACCGGTCCGATGGTCTGCATGAGCTTCATGCAGGCGGTCGGTATGATCAATGACCATGTTCGCGGCTGTGATTGGTGCATTTACTAAGAGGACGACCGCGGTAACCAACGAAAGGAGTGTTCGTTTGTTTGAAAAAAATTGTCTTAAGGGTCAAAAAGGCATCATCACGGGCGGTAGCTCGGGCATCGGGTTGGGCATTGCCGCCTACCTGAGCGAGCATGGCGCCGGCCTCACCCTTACGGGAAGAAATAGCGAGAAATTGGAGGCCGCGGGCGCGGGTTTGAAGGGAGAGATCGCGCTGGCCGCGGGCGATGTGCGTCAACCGGAAGATGTGGCGCGTGGTCTGCAAACCCATTTGGATCGATTCGGCAAGGTC
>JBGTRP010000116.1:0-12676 GCA_041940685.1 Acanthopleuribacteraceae bacterium | reverse complement strand
TTGGGACTGGTTCCCAGGGCAAAAATCCGGGCGGCCTCCGTTGTGGGCTCCGAACCGACCATTATGCTGACCGGCCCCATACCCGCGACCCGAAAAGTTTTGGCATTGGCGGGCCTCTCCATCGAGGACATCGACCTATTCGAAATCAATGAGGCCTTCGCTTCCGTGGTTTTGAAGGTTCGCAAAGACCTGGGCCTAGCCCCGGAGAGGGTCAACGTCAACGGGGGAGCTATCGCCATGGGCCACCCCCTGGGCGCCACCGGCGCGATTCTCGTGGGCGCCGCCGTGGACGAATTGGAGCGTCGGGGGGATCGATTCGCCCTTTGCACCCTCTGCGTCGGCGCGGGAATGGGCATTGCAACCGTGCTGGAACGCATTTGATTTCCAATGCCCGCGCCCTGAAATTTTGTTCTGACGCCTGCCTATTTTGACTCTTGGGGAGCCTTCATGATTCACTACCAGAAAGACGCCAACCAGATCGTTTGCCTGACCTTGGAGATGAAGAACCGACCCATCAACCTGCTAGGCAAAGAGCTCATCAAAAGCCTGGATGCGGCGATCACTCGGCTGGAAAAGGAAAAACAACTCGCCGGAGTGATCCTCACCTCGGCAAAAAACGATTTCATCGCGGGGGCCAATCTCGATGAGCTTTTTTATCTCGACTCCTCGGAACGAGCGATGGAAACAAGCGCCTATTACCGCGACGTCGTGCGGCGCCTGGAGAGCTTGGGAAAGCCGGTTGTGGCGGCGATCAACGGCGCCGCTCTGGGCGGTGGGTACGAGGTTGCGCTCGCCTGTCATTACCGCATCGCGGTCGACAGCTCAGCCACGAGCATCGGTTTTCCAGAAATCACACTGGGCCTTTTTCCCGGCGGTGGCGGAACCCAACGGCTGCCTCGCCTGATCGGAATTCGCAAAGCGCTTCCAATTCTATTGGAAGGCAGGCGCTACCGGACGCAACAGGCTCTTGAACTGGGCATGGTCGATGCTCTCGCCTCGGATGTGAAGGGCATGCTGGCCCAGGCCCGCGATTGGATCATGTGCAATCCCGAGGCCCGTCAACCCTGGGACAGAACCGGCTTTCAGTGGCCCGGCGGCGACCCTAGGAGTCCGGAGTTGGCACAATTCTGGGCCCTCGCCCCCGCGGCGATGCTCAAAAAAACGCGGGGTTTATTGCCAGCGGCGCTGCATGCTCTGGCCGCGGTATACGAGGGGAGCCAGGTCGATTTCGACACCGGCACCCTCATCGAGAGCCGCTATTTCACCCGCACCGTTACCGGAAAAACCGCCAAAAACATGATGACCGCCTTTTGGTACCAAATGAACCGTTTAAAAAAAGGCGAGAGCAGGCCAGCGGACACACCCGTCACCCGCGTAAATAAGATTGGAGTGTTGGGAGCGGGCATGATGGGGTCGGGCATTGCCCTGGTCGCCGCGCGGGAAGGCATCCAGGTGGTATTAAAAGACCTAAGCCTGGAACTTGCCGAACGGGGCAAGGGCAAGGCGGCCGGCCTGCTGGCCAGAGGGGTTTCAAAGGGCAAGATGACCCCCGAGCAACGGGATGCAATACTCGATCGCATTCTTCCCACCGATAGGGTTTCAGACCTCGCCGGATCAGAATTGATCATTGAGGCCGTTTTCGAGGACCGGGAATTAAAGGCAAGAGTCACGGCAGAGGCGGAAGAGCATCTTAGCCCGGAGGGGATTTTCGCATCCAACACCTCTACCCTTCCCATCAGCGGTCTTGCGAAGCGGGCCTCGAACCCCGGCCGCTTCATTGGAATGCACTTCTTTTCACCCGTCGACCGCATGGGTCTCGTGGAAATCATCACCGGAAAAGAAACCCTGCCGGCCACCCTTGCAAAGGCCTTTGATTTCGTGCTGCAAATTAAAAAAACGCCCATTGTAGTCAATGACAGTCGCGGTTTCTATACCTCACGGGTATTCAGCACCTACATCAAGGAAGGAATGGCCCTGCTTCAGGAGGGCCAGCATCCACGCGCCATTGAAAGCGCCGGCCTGCAGGCCGGTATGCCAATCGGCCCCCTGGCCGTTTCCGACGAGGTCAGCCTGGAGCTCATTGCCCGAATCCACAAACAGACATTGCTCGACATGAAATCGAAGGGAACCCCGATGGTTTCCCACCCCGCGGACGGGGTTGTTTCCCTTATGGTGGACGAGTGGAATCGACCCGGTAAAAAGGCCGGCCGGGGCTTCTACGAATATCCAGACCAGGGAGAAAAGTATCTTTGGCCGGCCCTGAGCGAACACTTCCCCGCTCGTACGCCGATGACCCTCGAAGAAATGAAAACCAGGCTCTCCTTCGTCCAAGCATTGGAATCCGTAAGATGCTTAGAGGAGGGCGTGCTTGGATCGGTCGCCGATGCCAATATCGGAAGCATCCTCGGTTGGGGGTTCTCGCCTTACAAGGGTGGAACCCTTCAATTCATCAACGACCATGGCCTCCCTGAGTTCGTGGAAAAGACCGAAGAACTGGCCAAAAAATTTGGGCCGCGCTTCGAGGCCCCGAGCCTGCTGAAGCACATGTTGGAAACAGGTGAGCGATTTCAGTAAAAGGCGCATTGTGGGTCCTGCAAAAAATCGATAAGATTCGATTCGTTGGCACGGCGCGAAATCACCTTTTCTGTTTTTGAACTTTCTCTTTTATGCTGCATCTAATTTATTTGATGAAAAAAATTTTCTGAATTTTCTTACACTTATTGATTCCTATCGGAAATATATTTTCTGTGATTTGGCTCATACAAAAAGATCTTTACTTTTTAATTTGGGCCGTATATGCTTTGCCTGTCCAAACCGGGTGATTGTTTTTTAGATAGGCAGAGAGTTGTTTTTCGCCAGAAACTTCACTTGTTTATCTTTAAAAACAATCGTTCAGGTTAATCCTAGATTAACTTGAACATTAGTCGTAGCCGGACCCCCAAGCCCCGGCTAAGACGGGGCGGCCGACTGACACCCCATCGGTCGGCCGTCTCAACCAGGCTTTTGCCTGTCGCGTTCCTTCCGGTTTGTACATGCTCTTCGACAGTGACATTAGGGCGGCGTCGGTTACCTTATAATTCGCGGTTTTCTGTAGCCAAATGTCCCCAGGCTCACCGCATCCGGCGCTCCCTTTTTTGACCTTTTCCGAATCAAACCTCGGATGGTGAGCCAGAGGAGTGGGGGAAGCTCACATTTTTCTATCGATTCGCTGGGCCGAGGCTTTACGCGTGTAGCGGACCGTTCCATGCTTAGAACCAGGAATGCCCGAGCCTGGCTTCTCTCTCCTGTCTGGAGCGGAACGCAATACCGAGATATTCGCCTCTGGAAATAACTCCGAAGGAGCAGGGCCTTCTCCCGGCTTTCCCGCTCCTAATTTGGAGGGAAGCCGCGCCCCGCATGCAAAATAAGATTCCACTATCCCACCATGTTTTGGTGGCGGCCCGATTCTTCTGAAGCACACGCGGGAAACGTCATTTATTTCAGATATTATCTTACGCAAATCGTAACGCCTCCTCATTTTCCCCATTAATAGAAAAATACCGAAAACTCACTTGTCATTTTTTACGCTTTATGGTACTTCTGGGAACATCCGCTTTAAGGATAAAACCCATCGTTGACGTTTTGGAGGAAGGTAGTGATAAAACTTTTCAAAAAGCCATTTGTACTGGCTGTCGCGGTAGTTCTGACCGCCATGGCCTCACCGCTTTGGAGCCAAGATTTATATCAGGGCACCATGGACTCGGCTTCCGCGGAATTAGAATATGTTGCCGGAGAGATTCTCGTGAAATTTTCCCCGGCCGTCCCACAAGAAACCATAGACCAAGTTGTGGCCAGCCGTGGCTGCAGTGTTGAGGGTGTCAGCACGGTCGCTGGATTCCACATTATAAATACACCCTCGGGGTCCTCCGAGATGGACTTGGCCGCCACCTTCGCCGCCGACCCGGATTGCGAATGGTCGTCGCCGAATTTTCTAGCCTATAGCACCTTTCACTCTTCCTTCCCAGTTCCTCCCAATGATCCGTTTCTCTCCTTTCAAACCCATTTGACGCTCATCAATGCGCCGGCCGCATGGTCGAAGGAGATTGGCGATGAAAGCGTGATCGTGGCCGTCATCGATAGTGGCGTAGCGTTCGAGAATCGTCCCATTCCGGCCTATGAGTCCGGCGGCGTGGTGCCGGGCGCGGCCAACTACCTGATTGCGCCGGACCTGGCATTGACCCACTTCGTTCCCGGTTTTGATTTTATTTTCAACGATCCCAATCCCAATGACGACAGGTTCCACGGAACCGCGGTAACCTCCACCATCACCCAGGATACGAACAACGGCGCGGGCGCGGCCAGCATCGCTCCCGGCGTTACCATCATGCCCATCAAGGCCTTGGATTTCTCGGGGGCGGGCACCTTGAGCGCACTGATCAACTCCATCGTTTTCGCCACCAACAATGGCGCGGATGTGATCAATATGAGCCTGGGCTTCCCCTCCTTCGCTTCCGATCCGATCTTCGACTTTTTCTTCGTGGGTCTGGACAATGCGCTGGACGACGCTCATAACGCGGGCGTGGTTGTGGTTGCGGCCACCGGTAATGACAGCAGTGGGTTGGTATCCCGGCCCGGCATTCACCCCACGGTAATCGCCACGGGCGCCACCAACTTCGATGGCCTCACCAAGGCGGGCTACTCTCAATTCTCCGGTAGCGAAGCCGGCCTGGGCATTCCCCCCACTCCTGGTTTTCCCGGCACGGTTGAGCTGATGGCCCCCGTTGGAGACGGCTCGGATCTCGATGGCAACGGCATCCCCGACGCCGTGGTTCAGGAAATGATTTTTCCCAACAACCCCGAGACCTTCGGCCACTTCCTGCTGACCGGCACCTCCTTTGCCTCGCCCCAGGTTGCGGCGGCCGCGGCTCTGTTAATCTCCAATGGCAAACGGCCCGCCAAAACCGCGGGTGGCGTCCAGGTTATCCGCCAAATCCTACGGGAAACCGCGGTGGACCTGGGAAGCGCGGGTTACGACCTGGTATTCGGGGCTGGTCAAATTGACCTTGCCGCGGCCTTAATGCAGAAAAAGATCACCCTTTGCAAGGTGCCGCCCGGCAATCCTGCCAACGCGCACACCATTTCGGTCAGCATTAACGCGGCGCTCTCACACCTGAACACGGGTAGCTTCATCGGACCCTGCCCCTAAATTCGCGGTGCGCCGCCGGCGGGGCGGCATGACCTAAAGACATCAAAAGACCCACGATGCCGAAAACGGCCTCGTGGGTCTTTTTTGTGGGGCGAGTGGAATTAGGGTGTTTCCGGAGACCGGCGGTAGGATACGGCGCTGATCTTGGTGAGCTTTTCCCAGCGATGATGAGACTCCACCACCCGCCAGGTGCCGGAACGGGATCGGGTGACCAGGGACTGGGTGGTGGCGCCCTCTCGTGAATAGCGCACGCCCTTGAGAAAATCGCCCTGCGTAATGCCCGTTGCGGCAAAAAAGTGATCGTCGCCGCAGACCAGGTCGTTCAGGCTCAATTTCCGCTCCAAGTCAAAACCAGCCTCAAGAACGCGCTGCCGTTCATAGTCCGATTGCGGCGCAAGACGGCCTTGAATTTCACCGCCCAGGCCATGCATGGCGCAGGCGGTGATAATCCCTTCCGGGGTGCCGCCGATTCCCATAACCGCGTCAATTCCGGTTCCTGAAATGGCGCTCATCAGCGCGGGCGCCACATCGCCGTCGCTGATCAGGCGCACGCGTGCGCCGGTTTCGCGAATGGCTTCGATTTTATCCATATTCCGCGTGCGGTCCAACACGACCACGGTCACCTCTTCCAGGCGGATGCCCTTGGCTTCCGCGATCGCCTGCAAATTGTCGCGTACGGGCGCATCTAAATCGACCTTGCCGACCGCCTCCGGACTGACCACCAGTTTGTCCATATAAAACGCGGGTCCCGGGTTCCACATGGTGCCGCGGGGAGAGAGACCCACGATTGCGATCGAATTGGGTAGGCCCTTGGCCAGTAGGTTGGTGCCCTCCACCGGATCTACCGCCACATCCACCGCGGGCCCATCGCCGCTACCCACGGATTCGCCGTTAAACAACATGGGCGCATTGTCTTTTTCGCCCTCACCGATGACGATGACCCCATCCATATCGATGGTGCCGAGAAGTAGGCGCATGGCGTCCACCGCGGCCTGATCCCCGCTTTCTTTTTGGCCGCGCCCTACCCAACGCGCGGCCGCGAGCGCCGCTGCTTCCGTGGCCCGAACGAGCTCCAGCCCCAAATTGCGATGCGGTTTTTCACTCATGTATACGCTCCCCCAAAGAACTCGATGTCCAATAGATTGATAATCCATCCTAACACAACTCCTATCTAAAACGGCCTTGAAAAAAATTCGGATTCAAGAGAAAATCCGCTTTTCGAAATGTGAAATTTCGACCCCGACACCGAACCCGAGGAACAGCTCATGGCCATGTCTGGATACCCCGAGAGGGCCCTCCTACCCGAGTCTTTTCAATGCGCTACAATTGCCGCGCGGCACGATCCCCAATGCCCGGCCTCGGGATCGAACTTTTCATGATGATCCAATTACACGAAAACCACTGCTGGCATGGCAAGCTGGGAGCGGTCCGCATGGGCTGTCTGCTCGACCTCGGCGAGTTGAGCAGCAGGGGGTTTCTGTTGCGCTCGGTAAAACAGGTTCATGGCGCCGAGATTCTTGACGACCTCACCTACCTTCATTCCCGTCAGGAGGCCGATGGTCTGGTGACGGATATGAAGAACCAGGCGCTTCTTGTCAAAACCGCGGATTGTGTGCCGCTCCACCTTACCGATGGCCGGCGGGTAGCCGTGGTTCACGCGGGCTGGCGGGGAACCAGAAGCGGAATTGTGAAGACGGCCTTGAGTCGCTTTGAACCTGATAAAACCTGGGCGATTCTGGGCCCAGCGATCAGCGCGGAATGCTACGAGGTAGGCCGCGATTGTTATGAGGATTGGAGCCACGAGGACCCTAACCTTGCCGATCACTTGCAAGCATTGAGCGCTGATTCCACCAAGCGGCGTCTTGACCTAAAGGGCTTCATTCGCTCCCAACTTCATAGAGCGGGTCTTGATCCGGAGCGGATTCGCGATGTGGGCGTTTGCACCTACCAAACGGGTCTGCCCTCCTACCGCCGCGATGGCCGGCTTTTGAAGAGCATTTATAGTTATATTTACCGTGGCTCGTAGCCGACTTAGGCGGACCCGGCTATCTGTCGTGGGCCATCCCAATCGAATCATTGTCATGCAAGAACCCGCGAGCACCAGACCGATAGGCCGTCGGTCTAAGGTCACGGACATCGCCTCTCCCATGAGGGATTGACATGATTACTTGAAAGTCCCGTTCATACCAGGCGGTTAGCCCCGCCCCTCCTGGATATGCCGCAAAAGGGAAAGGCATCCCCGCTCAATGAGGCCGTAGGTCGTTTCAAAACCCGCGCTGCCGCCATAGTAGGGATCGGGAACATCTTTTACCGGCGCTTCCGGCCAGTAGGAAAGAAAGAGGCGCGCATGTTCCTTTTGCGCGGGAGGCACCATCTTTCGCAAAGCGCGCAAATGGCCTCTGTCCATGGCCAGCAAAAAATCGTAATGGGAAAAGTCCTCACGGGTGACCTGGCGCGCGCGCTGGCCGCCGATGTCCACGCCATGCGCCAGGGCCGTGGCTTGGGAGCGCGGATCCGGGGCCTCGCCGGCGTGATAGGCAAGAATTCCAGCGGAATCAATGCGAAACCGGTTATCCATCCCCTCCCGCCTGGCCAACGCGCGAAACACGCCCTCCGCGGTGGGCGAGCGGCAGATATTGCCCGTACAGATAAAAAGCACCCCGATCAACTCGGTTTCCTTTCCGTCATTCATGGGTGTTCCGAGCCGATTTGTTGTCTTCGCAAGGTCTCCCGCTCCACGGATTTGAACAAGCGGGTGCCCAAGTAGAACAAAGGCGTATCCACTAGGGCGACCAGTAGCTTGAAGGAGTAACCCGCGAGAATGAGGGCGGGAACATTAATATTGGGAGCATCCCAGAAGAGAATCGTCGTCACCGCGATCGTGTCCACCAATTGGCTGATCATGGTCGAGCCGTTGTTGCGCAGCCAAAGATGACGGCCGGCCGTGAGCTTTTTAAAGAAGTGGAACAGGCGCACATCCAAAAACTGAGCGGTAAGATAGGCCACCATGCTGCCGAATATCGCGCGCGCGCCCTGACCGAACACGCCCAAATAATGTTCCTGGATGACCGGATCCTGGACATGGGAAACCGGAATTGCTTTGCCGATCAAGAGGAGCAGGAGAAAATAGCCGCTTAAAAAAAAGCCGGTCCACACCAAAAAATTGGCCTTGGCCTTGCCGTAGAGCTCACTGATGAGATCGGTCATCAGGAAGGTGATGGGATAGGGCAAAATGCCCATGCTCAGGGTGATCGTCCCCAGCAACGGCAAGTGGACGTCAAACAGCTTGAAGGCAAAGGCATTGGCGATAATCAGGCTGGCGATGAAGAATCCCGCGAGCGTGAGAAAAAGACGGTCGTAGCGGCTCATGGGGGGCGATTATCCTATGGAACCCTGCCATTCGCAAGCGGATTCGAGCGGCCGCTCCCCCGCGGCGCATCATGACGCCGGTCACGGGATGGAATACTTTGGCCGCCAAGGCGGCAACCCTGGGCTCAGGCTCACGTATTTTTCCATGGGACCGCTTCCGCGGCCGTGGTAACATCGTTTTTCATGCGGGGAACCCCCGCGACGGAGGCAAAATGCGAGCTAGGTCTCTTTGGCTCTTTTTTCTGATCGCCCTTTGTTCCTTGTCCGCTTCCCCGCGGAAGGACGCCGCGCCCAACGTCAACCTTGAATCCTTCCAGATCGTTTGGGACACGGTCAACGAGAAGCATTGGGATCTGGAAGCCGCGGGCGTCGACTGGGACCAGATCTACGAAAAGTACCGTCCCCGTGCGGAAAGAGCCGAATCGCGCGCGGAGATGCGCACAACCATTACGCGGATGCTCGACGAGTTGGGCCAAAGCCATTTCCAGATTCTGGAACAAGACGATTTCGAGGACCTGGAGGACCTACAGGCCAAGTTGGGCGGAGGGTCCGCCACGGCCGGCATGCGGCTCGGCCCCATCGGAAATCGCCTCTTTATCATCGGACTGGAGCCGACATCCGACGCCGCCGCCCAGGGTCTGCGCATCGGAACGGAAATCCTCGCGATCGAGGATGTGCCGGCGACGGAAATACTCGCCAAGGTTAACAAGGCCTTTGCCGAGTCCTCACACGCGCAACTACACATGCTGCGCACCATCGATTCGTTTACCACTGGTTTTGAGGGCGCGACGCTCAACCTCACCATTCGCGACGGGGGTTCGGAAAAATTGGTTTCGGTAAAACTTGCCAAGCCATCGGGCCGTTTTGTGGAATTGCTCAACCTCAGCTCCATTTTCTATCAGTACGAATCTCGCATCCTGGACTCCAATATAGGTTACATCCGCTTTAACGTCTTTTTGCCCGATGTTAAAAAAAGCTTCGAAAACGACCTCCTCCACCACATGGCCAAAACCGACGGGCTGATCATCGATCTGCGCGGCAACCCCGGCGGATTGGGCTTGCTCTCGGTGGCGCTCGCGGGCCGGCTGGTTTCCGAAAAGAACCTGCGCCTGGGCTCCATGCGCAATTCCGGCGGCACCATGAACTTCGCCATCTTCCCGCAAAAACCGGTTTACACCAAACCCGTGGCCATCCTTCTCGATGGCGGCTCGGCAAGCACCAGTGAGATCCTTGCCGCGGGCCTCCAGGATTTGGGCCGCGCCCGCGTGTTCGGCGCTCGTTCGGCGGGCGCCGCATTGCCTTCCTTTATTATCGACCTCCCCAACGGCGACCGTTTCCAATACGCGATTGCCGATTACGTGACCTACAAGGGCCGCCATTTGGAGGGCGAGGGGGTCATACCCGACGAGCTGGCGCCGCATACGCTGGAATCCATGGAGGCGGGCGTGGATGCGCCCTTGCGGGCCGCCATGGTTTGGATTTCCAGCGCCACCCATGAATCAGGAGTGAAAAATGAAAAACTTTAAATCTTTCCCGACGTTTTTTGGCCTGCTCCTTTGGCTGTTTGCCGGTTTGGCATTTGGTCAGAGCGCGGAAGAAATTTTGGACAAGGCCACGGAGGCGCTCGGAGGCGCAAAATCCATGGAAGGGATTTCCTCCATGATCGTTTTGGGGAAGGTCACCATACCGCCCGGAATCGAAGCCAAGATGGAGATCCTCCAGAAGGACGGCGGCAAGATTCTGGTTACCACCAAGGTCGAGGCGCCCGGCATCAACATGGAAATCGTGCAGGGCTGCAACGGTACGGATTGCTACTCCAACGATCCCAACATGGGCCTGCGCGAGCTCGAGGGCCAGGAAAAGGAAATGATACTGGTGCAAAACGATTTCATGGCGCTGGCGAATTGGCGCACCTTGTACGCCAAAACCGAATACCGAGGCAAGGCGGAGGTAGACGGCCGCCCGACATTCCAGGTTTATCTCGAAACGCCCGAGGGCATGAGCATGACCAACTCCTACGATGCGGAGAGTTATCTGCTGCTCAAAAGCGAGGGCAATACCCAATTCGTCATGGGCAACCTCAACTTTTCGACGACTTTTCACGACTACGAGGAGCACCAGGGCCTCAAGGTCCCCATGAAAACCAAGACATCCATGATGGGCCAGACCATGGAGATGACGCTCGATGAAATTGAAATCAACGTCAACATCCCGGATTCCAAGTTTAAGCTGCCCGCGGGCATCGGCTCGGAATAAACCGACCGGCGGCTCGCCAACCCGATCAGCGGAAACCGAAAAAGAGACATCTCGTTTTGAAGCCCTACCACCGCCTTAGCATCGCGCCGATGATGGCCTATACCGACCGCCATTACCGCTACATGATGCGGCTGCTTACCAAGCGCTGCCTGCTCTACACCGAGATGGTCGTCGGCACCACCATTACCCACAACCTCAACGGCGTTTATTTGGACCGCGCGCTGGCCTTCGATCCCGTGGAGCACCCCATCGCGGTCCAGTTGGGTGGTGACGACCCAGCCGTGATGCGGACCGCGGCCCGGGTGTGCCGCGATTACGGCTATGACGAAATCAACCTCAATATCGGCTGTCCCTCCGACCGCGTACAGAAAGGACGCTTTGGGGTGTGCCTGATGCGGGAGCCGCAACGAGTGGCCGATATGGTGGCGGCCATGCGCGCGGAGGTGGATATTCCCGTCACCGTCAAGCACCGCATCGGCGTGGATCACGACGACGGTTACGAGCAGTTGGCGCATTTCGTGAGTACGGTCAGTCAGGCCGGCGCGAAGCTGTTCATCGGCCACGCGCGCAAGGCCTGGCTCAAGGGCCTGAGCCCCGCGCAAAATCGGTCGATCCCTCCCCTGAAATACGATTTTATCTACCAATTGAAACGCGATTTTCCCCATCTGAACATCATTATCAATGGCGGCATTCAATCCCTTGAGGAAACGCGGACGCACCTAAACAAAGTAGATGGGGTCATGATGGGCCGCGCCGCCTATGCCCATCCGGAGCTTTTTGCCCATGCCGACCATCTTATTTTCGGCGACCCGCCGTTTCCCGCGCCAGAACCGCTGGAGCTGATGGAGGCCATGAACGACTACGCCCACCGAACCATCGCCAATGGCGGTAGATTGTCCTTCATCGCCAAGCATCTGGTCGGCCTCTTCAAGAACCAGCCCCACGCGCGTCGCTGGCGCCAATCCATTTCTCGCCTGGTTCAGGAAAACCCGCGCCAATTCAGCCTCGCGGAAATCTACCGTTCTGTTTTTCAGGAAAGCCGGGCCGCATCCTGACCTTCTCGTCGGGCGAGCCGCAGAAGTCCTACGAGAACCCGGCCTGGGACAACTCGGTGTGGATGTACTGGCTGGTCGACGAGGGCATGCGCCAGGGGCGGGCCGATGCGAACGTCGACGGCCGCATCACCGTGGAGGAGGCCTTCTGGTGGGCCCGGGTGCCGGCGCAGCAGACGACGAAGCTCCAGAGCCGGGGACAGCAGGACGCCGTGATCGTCGACCAGGTCGACGGGGACTTCGACTTCGTCATCCCGAAGCCGCCGCCCCCGCCCACGACCACGACGACCACCACGGCGCCGCCGGCGTCGAGCAATCCCTCGGGCAACGGCTGCTTCCTCGGGCTCTGCCGCCCGAACCGCTAACCCGCCGAGGGCAGGGGGCGGACGTCGCCGGCGGCCTTGCGGGCGGCCAGGGCGTCGCCGTCGGCGCGCTCGTCGCCCGGGGGCTCGGGGAGGGCGACGACCTCGTCGAGTGCCCGCTGGAACACACGACGGCGGGTGCCGTTGAGCTCGTCGTGGAAGCTGCGGGTCACGGTGTCGAGCTGCTTGCCGACCTTGTCGAGCGCGGCACCGAACTTGTCCCACTCCCCCACGATCCCGCCGAGGCACCGCAGGATCTCGTCGCTGCGCCGTTCGAGCTGGAACTGCTCGACCGAACGCCGGACCACGGCCAGCACGGCGAACAGCGTGCTCGGCGAGCACAGCACGACGCGGTGCTCCAGCGCGACGTCGACCACGGCCGCGTCGGACTCGTGCAGGAACGAGAACACCGCCTCGTTGGGGATGAACAGGAGCACGCAGTCGACGGTGTC
>JBGTRP010000115.1:0-12679 GCA_041940685.1 Acanthopleuribacteraceae bacterium | reverse complement strand
CGCTCAACCTGCACCGCCGCTCCAGCCACTACCACGACCACGACAACCTGCTCTCGGGCCAGATGACGGTCAGCCGGGGCGAATCCCTGCAAATGGTCAAGGGACCCTGGATCACGGCCGAGGGCTTCCAACGCCTCCCCAAGGGCTGTGCGGTGCTCCAACAAGCCGGACATCCGCCAAGGGTGATTTGGATACCCTATTTTGACCATGTAGGGTTTGGGTGGTTTTTAGAATAGAGCCCGGCTAAAAGCGGCTTTTTTTGAATGCCAGATTTTTTACGGAGAGAGGTAGGCCTTCGAGAGAGCCAATCTCACAATCGTTGAATTCAAGTGATATTAGCTTTTTGCAGTTTTGGAGGTCTTTTAGATTTTTCAATTCTCGACCTTCGATACTCAGTGACTCAAGTTGGGTCATGCTTTGCAAAATGGCCAGGTCAGCGCCTCTTGACTCAGACAAATTGAGAGAAAGGGACCGAAGGGATTGGAGTTGTGCTAAGGGAGCCAGATCGGGCACTTTTGAGTAACGGAAGTCGAGGTTAAGGGAATGGAGGGATCGGAGTTGTTTCAATGGTACCAAGTCAGGGTCTTTTGCCTCCCTCATGTCAAGAGAAAGGGCGTGGATGAATTGTAGGGATTGGAGTTGTGCCAAAGCAAACAGGTCGGTGAATTTTAAGCTCAAGTCGACAGAAAGGAAAGAGAAGGATGTTGTGAGTTGAGTTAAAGGAGCCAAGTCGTAGACTGTGGAGCTTCCCAAGTTAAGGTCTAGGGTGGATAGGGATTGGAGTTGTGCCAATGGAGTCAAATCCAAGACTGTAGAGCTTCCCAAGTTAAGGCCTAGGGAAGAGAGAGATGTGAGTTGTGCTAATTGAATCAGATTGAAGGTTGGAGAGTTTCCCAAATCGAGATAAAGTGCGGATAGGGATTGGAGCTGTGCCAAAGAGGCCAAGGTATTTCCGTCCGCGATTTCTTTGACTGCAACAGTAAAATATTGGAGCTTGGGGCTCTTTAATCCTTTCAAATCCTGAAGCTTATTGGAGGAAATCTTTAATTCTTGAGGTCCCGGTCGAAGCCACAGTACATCAGTAATGTCCCATTTGATCTCCAACCATTTTAAATGTTTTTGAATGGAGTAAAGATCTGGAGGAAGGCCCCAAGCTTTTAAGCTGTCCCGTGCTTTAGTTGCCTCAAGCCATTGAAAAATAAAAATAACCGAAAAGAAAATTGCCGCACTTGCCACCAAGGCCCATCTATATCGCGAGTTTAGTCGCCGCTGGCTTCTGACCAGAAATTCTTTTTTTTTCTCCGCGGCTTCTCCTCTTGAGATTGAATACCAGTATTTTTTTACCCTTCGCAATTCTTTCCCGGTTAACATGTAACGGGATTGTGGGTTTTGGCACCAGTTCCGGAAAGCGGCGTTGAATTGCAGCCGCACCTGCTCCTCTTCGACTAAAATGGAGCCGGACAAGCGCCGTAGCGCCGGGATCAAACGCTCATGGGGTAATCGGTAACGGGTTTCGTTTTCGGTCTCCACCCGCTCCAATAGCCTTACTTCACGAGAGGCGAGGTACTCCAGAGCCATAGTTACGCGCTTTGGGGAGATTGTCAGGCCCTTCGCTAGTTCGGAGATTGGGCGGCCCTCGGCCTCACGGCGGTTTTTTTCCAGGTCCGCCAGTTTCAGGATTGCAGACAACCCCCCTTCTTGATCCTCTTCCGGAAAAATGTTCAAGCAACTTTGCAAGTAGTCGGTGAGCAGGCCTTCGGAGCCGCCTGCAAAGCGGTAGTCGTTGAGAGAAAGATGGGCCACGCGTTTACTGGAAGCCATTTTGCTCAGCACCAACAATCCGATGCCGATCTCTACCGGTGCAATACGGCCATCCTGCAAAGTGGCGCGCAGTAGGTCATCCACTAACCCCTCATCTAGGGTAAAATTTGCCTCTCTGGCCAACACGGCCATGGCATCTCTGGCCAGGTTTTGGTTAAACAATTCCAAAGAGATGAGCGGGTCGTATTGCCCCATTTTGTCGGCCCAATCTGGCAGGTATTCCCGGCGGAAAGCAATTACCAAAGTTACGTTGTAGGGTGGCGAATAATCCTTAAATTTTTTAATAAAGTCGTAAATCTCCTCCTGCTTTTCTGGATCGATCTGCTCGAAATGGTCGAGGATGATGCATCGTTGCGGACCCCTTCTAAGTTCTTGAATGAGAGTTTCGGAATTGAGATCGCTTGCTAATCCCAGAGCGCGCGTCAGTCCAGTTAGAGGTTCTGTAGGCACGGCTTCCCAATAAGAGCAGCTTATGTTGAGCTTTTCCAATCTTGGCTCCAGGCCCGCCCGCAACAGTGAAGTCTTTCCCGCGCCAGACTCTCCCATTACCACCACAAGCGCTTGTTGGGAGTCGATCACCCGATCAAAAAGCATTACGGCTTCGCGCTCGCGGCAGAGTTGTTGAAACAGTACTCCGTCATTGGGTCCAAAAGCCATCGGGCCCTTAATGGCGTTGTGGCGATCCTCGTCTTTGGGCAAGGGCGGTGGTGTCGCCTGCCGCCATATACGCCTTCCGGCCCAGAGAAACAAAATTGCCCCCAAGGGATAGGCTACCAACGAAGCTTTTGCCAGCCATGGAAAAACTGCTACCCATTCCTTTTGGTCAGGCAACCAACGAGCCGCGGAAAAGCAAAGTAAGGCTCCAACCAGGGCAAGTCCCGGTGCGCGTTGCCGCTTGAGAAAGACAACCAACCTCGAGAGTCCAGCCTCCATTTTTTCGGCTGTTTCAACCAATGACAAATATTACTCCAAACCGGATCGATCCTTTCTCATCCTCCCTTGACTGCAAGAGCTTTTCTAATTGGAATATGTCGAGGCAGGTAAAATTTCCTCACCAAAATTTTCGAGACCAAAGAGGGAGTTCTAATCCCCCAATTATTGCAAGTGACGGATTTTTCCATCCGGTCTCTAGGTACTTCAACGAAAGCTAGCCATCAGGCGGCGGCGGAGGAGGGGTATCGTCTTCTATAGGTTCCGGCGGTGAAGGTTTCTCGTCCCCACCCAAATCTTCAGGCCCGAGACAGGAAAAACTCTGCGCAAATTCGAACTTCTCTTTTAATAATGCATCACCTGTTAGGGAAATTCTTTTCAATATGCTTTTGCGATAGAGTTCGCTGCCTTGTCCCCTGCACTTTTCCAATAGGTAGAAGTTAACTCTGTTAAAGAAAAAAAGGGACTGGTTCTCAATTTTCAAAATGGCATCCTGAGCATCAATTGATGTTTGCAAACCTTCAGAATATTGGCCGTTCAGTATTTGGAAAAAACCTACCGCGGTAAGTAATTTGGCCGTAGCATTGGCGTCCTGACCCTGATAGAACATGAGGCTTTCTTGAGCAGAGGCAAGCGCATCTTTATATAAACCGGATTTGAATTCGTAAAGTAGTTTCACCTCAAAATAGTAGCCGAGGTTAGGTCTGCTCGCGGGAATAGAGTCGGTCCTTTTGAGATAGCTTAATGCGAGGGTAGGATCTCCCACCCTCAAATAATAATTGGCAATGGTGAGGTGGGCGTTATAAAGGCTGTTATAGGCCTCCCGCTCTTCATAAATATCCAAAGCCTGGAAGAAATAATTCATGGTCTCTGGGACAAACTCCCTCGCAGCCAGCAAGCCCGCCAAATAAAAGGCGTCGCCCTTGGTCTTGGACTCCACTTTTAAATTCAAAAGCGGCTCGTTCTCGGCCGCCGCTTCTCCCAAGTCACCTTGAAGATAAAGGTTCCAGGCCTTGGCAAACTTTTCCTGATTCGTGCGAGGATCGGCCAACCAATACAACGCGGCGCCGGGACCCTCCGCCAACAACACCTTCCACATTTCCGCCGGCCGGAAATGCTCAGCCGCCGCGATCCCGAATCCCAACACCAACGCGGTGCTGATCGCCAACTTTCGCGACTTGATCATGGTCCAGAGATTGGAAACCTTGTGCCATAGCATTTTGCGGTGGCTGTCACGCGCCTCCAGGTCTTCGATTTCCAGCCACTCCTCCTCCGAGAAATAGGTAGCCGATAGGGCTCGTTTCCAGCGCCAGCCGTACCATTCGTTCGCGGTTTTTTTTCGGAGACCGGCCGGATATTGTCCGGCGTACCCAGGTTGCGTTTGCTGAAGGATAACATGGCCTGGCGCGCATAGTTGACCGTACCCTTGCCCTTGAGCGGCTCCTTTTTGAAGAGGCCCCGCTTTTCTCCGAAGTTCACCACATCAATATGGCTGTAGGTTTTTTTCAGTTTGAGGTTCTGGATTAAGGGCGCATAGAACAAGGGGCGACCGGAACGAACCTGGAGGCCGTGATCGTGTTCACTTGGTGGATTCACGGGGTATCCTCCCAGCTCGGCATGGTGGTTTCGATTGTGGAATGGTAGGGCTTCCCATTAAAGCACTTACCTGATTTAAGAATCTAATTCTACTTGAAAAGCCGATTTATCAGTATTGCGAAAGTATAAGACTCCTCGAAAGAAACTGTCAAGAAGAAGCATTTTTCACACGAACAAGAACTACCGCGAGTCCGTTCTCAAAAATGTAGAGCGGGCCGCCGGCCCCTCTTTGCTCGAAAAAACATGGAAAAGTGGTTGGCCAAGCGGACCACCTCATTCCTGGCCGTCCTGAATATCCATGCAAAGATCTTTTAAGATTTTTTTCATCGATGCTCAGGAAAAACGGGATAAGAGACAAGGAATAGAGAATCGCCAGGTCCGCTTTGCCCGAACTGAGAAGGGGTGGACAGAGTATGGAAAACCTCAATCAACGGAACCCCAAGGACCGCACCTGTTCCGGCGCGGCCCGCAGGGCTGAGCGCTAGGACTCCTTTTCCTCGCACCAATCCCCACTCCACAGCTCTGTCATCCACTTGGCGAAGGGCTCCATGTCCACTACAAAGGATTGGACTTCCTCGTCCTTGTAAATGCCGATTTTCTGCTTGGCGTCCGGGTTGCGTTTGGCCTGGTGGTACAGTTGGTGGGCGGAAAAAGGGATCAACTTGCAGACATCGGTCAAGTAGAAGAGCCCTTTTTGTCGCAGAAGCGTGTTGCCGTCCCATTCGGGCTCCAGCACGCGGACCTTGGAAACCAGATTCTCTTGGTAAAAAGGCGCAAACACCTTCATGCGCACGATCCAATGGTTCCACACCTTGCGGGCGCCCATCGTCTCCCAGGGGTCCTGGCCACCCGCGCGTATCGCCCTCGTCTGCTTCTTTATCTTCACCGGGTCCACGGGGAGGATTTTGACCACGTCCTTTAAGAAAAAGACGCCCTCTTGTGCGAACAGCTCCTCGGGCGTCCAGCGGCTGTTTACCGACATCATTTCCATTTCGTCTTCTTGCCAGATTCGTACGATTTTTCTCTTTTCACTCATCAAAGATCTCCTTAGTGGAAAGTGCCAATCAAAACATTGGTGATAGTTACACTATCTATATATTTTGAATGCAAAAATCAACTAAAATACTTAACATTTAATATATCTCTATTTGTCTCTATTTTTCTTGCTGGATGGATATGAGTGAAAAAAGATAAAAACACTATTATTTATTCGTGATTCATATTTTTGCCTACAATCATTTCAATATAATGTTATACATAGTGCCGCACATGAAAAATAGTAAAAAAATGGGGAAAGCCATGAAACGACCGATCGGTAGGCCGATGAAATACCGAAAAATCCTCCAGAGGTTAGAGAACGATGATTTGTATACCCCCGCGGCCATCGCCCGATTCGCGGTGGAAGCGGGCCTGGTCAAGGAATCGCGCAATGAGCCCAAGAAGCTTGTCTTACAACGGATTCGGATCGCCATGGGCCGTTTCTCCAACAATCACGATTTCCCCGATGAAGGAGACGGCATGGTCACCCTTCGTGGTCAGGCCCCGACGCCCGGCTGGTTTGGCTGGCGTTGGAAAGCCCCTCTCTTGGAGGAATGAAACCTCAGTTCCAAATACTTGAGGGAAAAGAAGGGCATTTCCCAAACAATATCTCCCCTGATAGCGGAGATTGGTTTGACTCAATGGAGGTCAAGCATATAAAGCCATTTCCAATACTTCCATTATCGAAAATGCTACTCAAAACGTCGATCCTTAAAGAAAATCATGGAATAAAAATTCACACCTTCGTTTTCAAAAGGAAAATAGTTCAGGCCCCGATCGGAAAAAGGCCTCGGCCATCTTCTCCCGCCCATCTCCGAGGCCCCGGCTGGTCCTGGTCATTCGCGGAAACGGCCTTGTGCATACCTAAAAATCGTGATAGATTGGCGAAATTATTTCAATTGCTATTAAGCGATTATGGGAAAATAAAAGGTTCTTTTGAAATTCTCTTTCCAGATTTTTGTCCACGGCTAGGAGGAAGCCTTGAAGAAATGGTTGGCGTTGCCCCTTTGCCTGGGTTGGATGGCGGCTGTTCTGGGTGAGGAAGAGCCACCCACCTTTCCCTACACCTGTAGCGGCGATTACACCTGTCCGGATTGCCCCAACGGGACCCACCGTGCCGGCATTATCTGCCTGGTCTCCGGCGAGCACCAGAACAGCATCTGGTGCCATACCGAGGTAGAAGGCGACACTCTTACCTGCGAGGCGCGTAACGGCGGCGAGGTCGTGGCACGGGATGTGGTTTCCTGCGAGCGTTGTTCCGGCAGCGGGGGTGGCGGGGGAATCGGCGGTTGTGATCCGAGCCTGCCCTTTTGGTGGATTTTTTGTAATCCCTTCATCCTATGAGCCTGATCTTTCTTTTTCTGTGGTGGCCGCCCTGGCTGGAATCCGGTGCAGAGGCGGTGCGGCTGGAAATCCGCCCGCTCGATTTTCAACGGGAAGACCAGCCGCAAACCTTCATCACCGGCATCGCCCAGATCGAGAGCGATGGCGAAACAATCTTCATCGCGCCGCATATGGAGCCGAGCCTATTGCTGCTCAGCCGCGAGGGCCGCTTCCTCAGCCGTCTGGGTGGTAAGGGCCAGGGGCCCGAGGAGTTGGGCAGCTTCGGGATACGTTCCCTGAGCGTACAACCCGACCGGGTGTGGGTGCTCGACGGGCAGAAACGCGCCCACTATTTCGAAAAGGGGGAACATCAACTCTCCTGGTCCGTGAAGTCTCATTGGATGGCCACCTACGCGGCGGGCGCCTTCACCCTGACCTTCGACGCGGAACATGTCATCATTCCGATTCATCCGGCCACGGGCCACCTGGCCGCGGTTTACAACTACGGCGGGCAGCGGGTCCGTTACCTGGGAGAAATCCTGCCCATCGATGCCGAACTGATTGCCAAGAACCGCGCCATCAACGATACCCATTGGGCGCGGGATGAGCGGTATTGGTATTGCCTGTTCAAGTTCTGGCCCAAGCTGCTGGTGTTCGACCGCCAATTCCGCAAGGTCGCGGAAACGGATCTCACCGGCCCGGAGATCGACATCTGCAACGGAATCTTCTTCGGCGACATCGAAACCAGCTACACGGGCCCGCCGCGGGTCTATTTCCGCGATTTCAAGGTCCATGGCGAATCGCTTTATTTCTTTTGCCGGGACGCGCTCTACCAGGTGGACAAACGGAACTTGAAAACCCTGCGGCGCTACAAGCTGTTCGCCCGCCTGGAAGAGGACCCCACCTGGAACGGCAGGCCCCAACACGGCGAGTTCTTCACCCTGCTGGACGCGAAAGAAAAAGGCCGGGGCCCCACCTTGGTCATGGGCTGGGCGCATCTTCCCTGGGAGCACGACCTGTGGACCGCCGAACTGCCTCCCTGATTTCTTTTGTGGGCAGAAACGGTGGTTTGCAAAAGAATTACAAAACCCTTGACATATCCCTTCTTCAGAAAATAGCATTCCTGAAGTGAATCCAGGGTTGGCCGTGTGTATCCGGTTCGGTTCCGCCGGAAGGATGGATCTTGTGCGTCACATCGCCCCATCCCGATCCGGCGGCTTCCTCGCCAAGTTCCCAAAGGGGTGGAATTGCGCGTCTTCATCAGCCATGCATCGGCGGACAAAGCAGCCGTGGAGGCTCTCGCCGCCGACCTGAAAGAGCGGGGCTTCGAGCCCTGGTTCGATATCTGGAAGATCCATGCGGGTGAGGATGTCGTGGGTCGCATCAACGAAGGCCTGGAAAAGGCCGATGCCGGCATCGTGGTGTTCTCCAAAAACACGGACGATCACAAATGGGTGGCAGCCGAAACCAGCTACATGAGCCACGCCCATATTCAGGATGGTTTTCCGCTGATTCCGGTCATTTTGGATGCGGAAGCCCATGTCCCCGCCCTGTTGCGGCCGCTTGCCTTCCGAGCCATCGAGCAGATCAAGGACATCGCGGATGGCTTGCGAAACCCCGCCCAAAGCAAACGCGGCGCGCTGCCGCCGGGAAAGGGCCGCGTGGAGCGGGTGCGGATCAGCTTGCGCCCGGGCAAAAAAGCAAAGGGCGTGAAGGTGGAAGTGCGCATCGCGGACAAGGTCTACGGGCATCAACACCTGGATGCCCTGCCCCTGAGCCTGCTTCATGCGCGGGAAGCCTTTATTCACGGCGTCCGGGTGGGCGCCCTCCGCAATGCCGCGGCCGCGGCGCGGCGTTCCCTGGAAAAGAACCTGGCCAGGTTGGGGAAGGAATTGCGCGCGCTCTGCCTGCCGGAAGGCGCGGGCCAGGCATTGACCGAATTGGTGGACGGCTGCCCACTGGGCACGCTGGTAGAGGTGCGGGTGGAGGCCGAGGGCGCCGAGTTGCTGGGCCTGCCCTACGAGGCCTTGCGTCTTCCCGATGATCGGCCCCTGGCCACCCGTGGACCCGTGGTGATGCTGCGCCAGCCCAAAGTCGCGAATGCCACCCAAATGGAGCCTCTGGCGGGCCCGCTCAAGATCCTGGTAGCCGTGGGCGCGCCGGATGAGGATTTAACCAACTCACAAGTGCTCGACCTGGAGCGCGAATTGCAGAACATCCTGGAAGCGGTGGGAATCGCGCGTCAACCGGAAGAGGCGGAGGTCCGCATCCTGGAAGTGGGCCACCCGGAAAAAATCGCCGATGCCCTGGAGCGGGACGCCTACCATGTCCTGCACCTGTCCTGCCACGGGCGGCCCGGCGCCCTGGAACTGGAAGACGAGGATGGCCGGCCGGTATTGATTTCCGCCAAGGACCTGATCCGCCCCATCAAATCCAAGGGCAAATCCCTGCCGCTGGTGCTGCTCAACGCCTGCCACGGCGGGGTCCACGAGGGCGAGACCGCGAGCCTGGCCGAGTCGCTGCTGCGCGCCGGCATCCCCGCGGTGCTGGCCATGCAGGCGGTCGTGAGCGATGACTATGCCAGCGGCCTTGCCGCGGCCTTCTACCGCCACCTGGCGCGGGAGAAGGGGATCCTGCCCAGCCGGGCGCTGGCCAGGGCGCGTCAGGATTTGGAAAAGGCAAGGCGGGCCGCACTGAATCAGGGGGACGCCTCCTCCCAAACCCAACCGGAATACGCCACGCCCGCGCTGTTCCTGGCGGGCGTGGAGCGGCCGCTGGTGGATCTTAAAAAGGAAAAAGAACCGCTCCAGCGGCGGCCCGTGTACGCGATGGCGGGCCCGGTGCCGCAACTGCGCCTGGACGATTTGATCGGCAGGCGCAGGGAACTGCGCGAATGCCTGCGGGTGCTGCGCAATCCTGACCGGCAGTTTCCGGGCGTGGTGCTGACCGGCATCGGGGGCGTGGGCAAAAGCGCGCTGGCGGGCCGGGTGATGTTGCGCCTGAAGGAAAAAGATTGGCTGGTAACCGCCTTCAAGGGCCGTTGGGATTTGGCCAAGATCTCGGCAACGATGGGCACCGCCCTTTCCCTGGCAAAGGGAAAGGAAAGCCGGGAGTTGGGAGCCCATCTCCTGAATCCCCAGTTCGAGGATCAGGCGCGTTTGGCTTTGGTGGAAAAAGCCCTGGCCGAGACGCGCCTGCTGCTGGTGCTGGACGACTTCGAACAGAACCTGGAAACCGGCGGCCTCGCCTTTCACGATCCCCAGACCCGTGAGATCCTGGAGCAACTGGCCCACGGCGCCCAGCGGGGCAGGCTGCTGATCACCTGCCGCTACCCCATTCCCGGTGCGGAGTCCCTGTTCCAGCGGGTGGCCCTGGGCCCGCTGAGCCCTGCCGAGAGCCGCAAGCTGACGCTCCGCCTTCCCAAGCTGGCCGAGATGGAAGCCGAAGCGCTTCGCAAGGTTTTGAAGATGCTGGGCGGCCACCCCCGCATGATGGAGTTCCTCGACGCCCTATTGCGCGGCGGCAAAGGCCGGCTGCCCCATGTGACGGCCAAGCTAAAATCCCTGTTGGCCCATGAGGATGTGAATAGCCTCGCCGAGGAAATCGGCGCCGAGGAGGGGTTTGAGAAGACGCTGAGCGCGGGCGCGCGGGATGTGCTGTTGGAGGAATTGGTTGCGATCGCCCGCGAGCAAGGCCTGGCGGAGCATCTCTTCCAGGTGGCGGTTTCCAACCTGCCGGTCTCCCCGGCGGGCTTGGCGCGCATGCTGGCGGAAAGCCCCGAGCAGGCGGGCGACCCGGCAGCCGCCGAGCGGGCCCTGACCGCGTTGGAAGACCTGGCCCTGCTGCACCGCCTGCCGGATGGCGCGGCCTGGGTGCATCGCTGGACCGCCGAGGGCCTGGCCCGCCTTGATGAAGAAGCCCTTCCCAATCGCCGCGGCCGGGCGGGAAAGTACCGGCTGTGGCGGGTACAACACGAGAGTCATGCTCTGGAAGACCTGGTGGAGGCGGTGCGCAACTTCCTGGCGGGCGGCCACTTCGATGCCGCTTCCAACGTTGCCCAACAGTGTTTCACGGTCATGCGGCGCATTCACCAGTCCATGGCCATCGCGGCCCTGGCCTCGGAGGTCTTGGAGGTCTTGCCGGAAACGCACGGGGATTTTGCCGTGGTGGCCGATCAGGAGGCCATGGCCCATCTGGCTCTTGGGCGGACAGGGCGCGCAATGGCTCGCTACTCAGCCTTGCTGGAGAGGTACAAGGGCTTATCCCAATCCGAGCCCGAACGTCTCGACCATCAAAGATATCTCTCCGTTTTTTACAACAAGATGGGGGATCTCTACACAGCGCTGGGAAAGGGAGAGGAAGCGCGGGCGGCCTACGCCAATGCCTTGGAGATTGCCCAGCGTCTGGCGGAATCGGAGCCAGAGCGAGCCGACTACCAGCGCGATCTCTCGGTCTCCTATGAACGAATCGGAGATGTGAACCGAGAGCTGGGAAAGGGAGAGGAAGCGCGTGGGGCCTACGCCAATGCCTTGGAGATCCGAGAGCGTCTGGCGGAATCGGAGCCGGAGCGAGCCGACTACCAGCGCGATATGATCGTATCACTGGTAAAAATGTCAGAAACTACTGGCAGTGAAGCGGTCACCTTTCTAAAACGCGCCCATGCAATCGCGTTTTCCATGAAAAAAGCCGGAATCATGAACCCAACGGACGAATGGATGATCCAGGATTTGAAACAGAGGATTCAAAATCTATCCGGCCAGGAGAAGCCCACCGATCCTTAGGGCTGATAGAAGAAACTGGTCGGCCTCTGGGCAAGGATTCCAAAAAAGCTTTTCAACCCTGGCTCAAAGTAAGACACTCAGGATCCTCATTTCGACAACCACATCACCTGGCGATGGCCATGGGCGATGTTTGCCGCGCGGGTTTGGGTATGAACCACATAAACGATGGGCATGTCCCGCGCCTGGGCCCAGGCGTCTTTCAACGCCAGGGTTGGCTCGTCGTAGCCGTGGGAATTGGCAAGCGGGCTGCCGCCGGCGTCCGCTTCCACGGCCAGGGCCTGTTGCTCGCCTTGCGCATCCCGATAGAGGACAACCCCGTCCGGAATGCCCTTGGTGGGGTGATCTAAGCTGGACACGTTGGGATCAGGGTTCTTGGGCATGGAACCCTGGTGAAGGTGGGTCTGCTGGGCGCGGAGTCGCCGTTCGGGGATAAATCGGATTCCCGTGGCGCCCGCATCCGCGAGTTGGTCCTGGATGCGTTTGAGGCCCATGGCCAGAATCCACTCGTGTCCCAGCTCGCGCCGTTTGGTTGCCGGGTAGTCCGCCTTGTGGGATCGGGACGGCTCGAGAATTCGGACCCTTTTACCCGTGTGGGTGCATCTTTCCCTGGAATAGAACCGCCGCGCGCGCCTCCAATCGGTGAGGATGCGATCGGCATAGCGTGGGTCCATGGCCGCATGGGGAATGAAACCCACCGCCCTCGCCACGCGCTCCAAATGCCGCTTCTCGCGGGCCAACCCGCGCCGCTCCCGACCTTCCAGCTTCCCATGCCGCGGGCGTTGCTTGACTCGGTGTTTGGGGTTTCCCCGGCCGCGTGTCTCCGCTCGTTTGGAGGCGAGCTTGTGGTCCAGTTTTTCCAGGAACCGCCAGCCCGCCGCGGTGAGGCGGTATCCCGCAAGTCCCTGATCCGGGCCGACTCCCCGCGCCAGGCCCGCGAGTTTCAGGCTTTGCAGGGATGCGGCGATCTGGTCCTCCCTGTAATAGGAAGTCTCCAACCGTTGGAAGCGACCCTTGTGGTCCAGGTAGAAGGCCACATGGTTTGGGTAGATGCGAGAGGGGTTGTCCCGCTGGTCCGACCCCTGCCAGATGCCGAGCGTGAGTGGCATCTGGCAAGCAGTTAACATTCACTCTCGTCATCTGGCGGGTTTGGGGTCGCCATCCTCCAGAGGGGTGGCGCAGATGGGGGGGGC
>JBGTRP010000114.1:0-12702 GCA_041940685.1 Acanthopleuribacteraceae bacterium | reverse complement strand
ACACGGCCGAGAACCAGTCGAGGTTCGGGAACATCCGCTTCGCGTCCATCATGACGCTCTCGATGCGCTCGGCGATGTCGTACAGCTCGGTCGTGCCCGCTTCGGCGGAGAGGCTCGCCGCGATCCGCTCGGCCGCCAGCTCCGGCACCGAGGCATTCGCCAGCTGCGCCAGGTTCTCCATCGGGTCGCGATAGCCCCGCTTCAACAGGTAGTCGCACACGTTGAGGTCGTAGCCTTCCAGGGCGTACTCGCGATGGGCGGAAATCACGATCACTAGGGGTTGCCGCTCCAGGGTGCGCAGAAAGTCGAAGCCCTCCAGCTTGGGCATTTGGATGTCCAGGAACAGCAGGTCCACCCGCTCGCCGCGTAAAAATTCCAGCGCCTGAAGGGCGTCATAACAATTGCCGGCCAGCTCCATAAAAGGGAGATCCTTGCAGAAACGCTCGATGACCTGATGGGCAATCGGTTCGTCGTCAACGATTAGATAACGCATTCCTAATACAGCTCCAGATCCAGGGTAACCCGATACACGCCGTCCTCCACCTTAGTTTCGAGTTGGTGTTTGCCGGGGAAGAGCAGCGCCAGGCGGCGTTTGAGATTGGCGAGCCCAATCCCGGGCGGATGGGAGTCTCCGGCCTCGAAGTTATTCTCCACACGGAAATGAACGGAATCCGCGTCGGCACGCAGGTGAATATGGATAAAGGCGCCGTCGGTCAGCGAACCCACCCCGTGTTTAATCGCGTTTTCCACCAGCATGATGAACATCAGCGGGGGGACGCGGACCAAATCGTCGGCAATTGTTTTTTCGAAGACCAGCTCCAACTTTTCCATTTTGATGCGGATGCGCTGAATCGCCAAATAATTTTCCAGGTAGGCGATCTCATCGCGCAGAAACACCCGCTCCTTCTTGCCCTCGTAGATGGTGAAGCGCATCAGATCGGAGAGCTTGAGAATCAGTTGCGGGGCCAGGTCGGATTTGGACTCGGCCAGGCCGTAGAGGTTGTTGAGGGTATTGAAGAAAAAGTGCGGGTTGATCTGGTTTTTGAGCAGGGCGAGTTCCGCCCGCAAGGCTTCCTCTTTCATGCGCAGCAACTGGTTTTTCTGCAGGAAGCGTTCGATGAGCAGGTAGATCACGGGCAGGGAAATCGATAGGCTGAGGAAGGCGATCAGCAAATCCTGGTTGCCGTACATCTGCAGCAGCACCACCGCTACAAAAAACGCCAGGATCAGGGGAACAATTTTCAACAAATGGCGCATGGAGTTTCTCGGAAAGCCCGGGCGGGCACGGCATGCGGAAGCGGAGAATAGGAATAGAAATCAACCGGTGGCGGGCAGGCCATCGAAGAAATCGATCTTCCCCGTTTCCAGGGCGTACTCCGCGCCCACCACCAGCAGGCCGTCGTTTTGAATCAGCTTTTCCAGCAGTCGCGAGCCATGGCGCAGGTGGTTGGCCGAGGCGCGGATATTGGCCCGCACGGCCTGCCGCATCAAGGCCTCCGGCTTTTGGCGCAAATCGGTTTCCATCAACTCCTCCACGGACGGGCGGATATGCTCGACGATGGCGTGCAGATTTGGCGAGCGGTTGGCCGAGGGCCGCTCCAGCTCGCTGAGCGTGGCGGAGACGGCCCCGCACCTGGAATGACCCAGCACCACCACCAGCCTGGTGCCGAATTGTTCGGCGGCAAATTCGATGCTGCCCACCTGGGAGGGCGCGACAATATTGCCGGCCACCCGAATCACGAACAGATCGCCGAGCCCTTGATCGAAAATGATTTCGGCCGGCACGCGCGAGTCCGCGCAGCCGAGAATAATGGCAAAGGGCTCCTGGCCCCCGACCAACTCGTCGCGGCGCGATTGGTTGGAGAGCTTGCCGCCGCTGATGTCGCCGGACACGAAGCGGAGATTCCCGGCCCGCAGGCGTTCCAGTGCTTCCGTTGCTTTGTTCATCAAACCTGTTTCTCCTCATCTATTTGGGGTTGAAGTACGCCTCATCGTCTAGGGGATTCCGCCTGAGCCATGGCCTGGCGATGGGTCTCCAGCAGGTTCAGGTAATCGTCCTTGTCGTGGAGGGAAACCTGAGCGCTCGTAAACCGCTCCCCTTCCCGGGTGGTAATGCGGATGCGCGCCTGACGGTAGGTCCACAAATCTCCACTAACGGCCTGGATTTCTGCGATATCGGCGATCCGGATGGTCCTGGTCTTGCCCGGCAGGCAGTATTCCAACTGCCAGACACCCTCCCGCTCCACGGTGAGCCAATAAAACTGATCGTGGAACAGCCAGCGGTAGACCACCAATCCATAGAGCAACAACGGCAGCATGACGGGCAGGTAGGCCGTCCGGCGGGCAAAACGCCAGCGCCGCGACTCTCCCTCTCGGCCTCGGGTCCAAAGACCCACGACGACCAGCACAAGCGGAAGCGAAAAGAAGAAGACGGCGGCCAGCAAATTGCCCGCATCGTTGAAATGAATCGTATTCATGCTCGCGAAGTTCCATAAAGTTGGGGGGGGATTCGCGCGCCTATTTCACAAACGCGGAAAAGGCGTACCCACAACCTATTATAGCCTCAAGCGCATCGAGTAACGCACCCTGGAGCACCGCTGAATTTCCCTGGAAGCGGCCGGCGCCCGACTTGAAGGAAATAAACCCATCCGCTACACTGTTACATAGTGGGATCGCGCTTCAGCCCGTTGTAGGTTTCGTTAGCGCGGCCCCACCTAACAAGCTCCAAGCCGCAAGATTGGTTTTGCCTTACTCCCGCTTGCAGCTTGTTTCTTGCCGCTTGCAACTGCCGGCTTGGCTATCCAAAACACCACACAAGCGTAAAGATTTTGATTGCCAAGGCGGTTCATTGGAGGTTGTCCATGTGGACCACGATGCTACTGGCCCTGGCCTTTTTTGCCGCCTGTTTTTTGCTGATGGGCATCGGTTTCTTCATTCGCGGCGTGGTGCTCAAGGGTTCCTGCGGCGGGGCCGCGGCGGTCTTGGGCGAACAGGCCTGCGGCGCCTGCGCCAAAAAAGAGAAAGAGCTATGCCCCTCCGACGATGAGACCGGGCTGCTGGATATCTCCCAAATCAGCAACCCCCACAAGACCGAGCGCGAACGCCGCGAGGATCCGGGTTATCAGGTGTAGGGAAGCAGCGGAAAGCCAAGCCGGGGGAAGGCCGCGGCCCTTCCCCACTTATGCCACGGGGTTTCTGTGGGGCATGAATTAACCTGGAATCCGAACGCTGGGACAGGCTTCCTTGTCGATTATGGGATCGCCGTTCCTTCTCGCCAAAAGCCTCAAGTCTTCCACAATGTTGGAAAACGGGTTTCCACCAATCTGGCTGGGCAGCTTGGGGCCGGTATTGTCATCGCGGCAGGGGCGCCAAAGCGTTTCGGGTTCGGTCTCTAGCAAAGAGTAGAAGAGCTCGAAATCCTTCATGTCAGCAGGCTCTCGAATCCCGCCAAAGTTTCCGATGGTCAGGTGGAGCTGGGGCCCGGGAGGATTGAGAACCAAGCTTCGCGTAGGCCCGCCACGAAAGGGCCTGAGGTCGATACTCAGGCTGTCTGCCTCGATCTTCGTTTGCCAATGGACGGCATTGGGTATCGCCTTGCTCCGCACCGTCTGCAAGGTAAACCCGTCCCGGTCTACGAAGCGGTAGGCATGGACGCGATCAGCGGTATCTTCCTCAGAAAAGTGGTGTACGAAGAGTCTTCCGAAATCCAGTTGGGCCCTCGCCCTCACCCAGTTTTCAGGGGTCGCGCCCAGAGCGGCGGGGTTGACCCGGGCGCCCGGCGCCAACTCCTCCATATCGATGGTCCAATTAAAATCGCGATCCCTCGCATTTTGAGGAAAATCATCATCCGGGCGTACCCGGTAGGCTGGCAAGTTACCGCTCGTGGCAGCGACATTTCTGAACTCGATATCTACCTGATCCAACGGCAAAAATTCCAGCGGGTCGATCTCGACCCCCGGCTCGGAACCTTGATCTCTTTGACCCGCGAAATAAATCAAATAGGGCGCATGGGACCGAAAGGGAGGGGTCGTGGGAAAGAGAACCCGGTATCCCCCGCCTTGGGGCACAAAAGCGGCCAGGTCGACGAAATAAACGTTTAATGTGAAACTCATGTTTGCTCCTTAAAAATGGATTTGGCAATTTGGGCCATGTCTCAATAAAGACGGACGTGACAATAAGATTTCGGGCCTAAAGTGATTTAAAAAACCACCCGAGGTGGGAAAGTCAGCGGGCGTGTCCCTCCTATTCGGCTAGAACCTCACCCAGCAGGGGTTGGCGCAGTCAGAGAGTTTCAGCAAATGCCGAGGCGCATTCTTCCCAAACCAAAAGGGCATGTTGCCGGATGTGGACTGGGGGGATTCCTCCGTCTTCCGGGTTTTGGCAACCGATTTTGGGTCCGGGTAAATCCGACCGCAACCCGGTAAGGGAGGCATTTGGAGCCGAGGAGGCTGGCAGCAAGGAGTGGACATGACCTTTTTCAACAAATTTCAACTCGCATTCAAACGCATCCAAACGCATGGGTTCCATAGTGATGAGATCAGCAATCCGGCTTTTGTTGCCAGACAAGTAGGCCCCGCGGACCCGCAAGCCTTCAGGGACGCCTTCCAGGGGAGTTGGTACGTGGAGCTCGAACCAAAAACCGGGACCGGCAAACCGCGTCGGGGCGTGCTCCGAATGGAGCTCCCCAACCACCTGATCGCGGTTTCCGGCGACCTGTATCAGTGGCCATCATCCGCCTCCGGGAAATCACCTCCCGGTCTGGAAACCGACGGCGGGCGCTGGTATCCGCAATCCCCCACCGAATCTTATTTCGCCTATTTTCGTTCCCGCCAAGTTGTTTTCCAAAATGGAACGCTTCGTATCGACCTCCTGCCCAAGAAATGGGATGGGAACGAAAAAGACTTTCTGGAGCCGCCCGCAACCGACGACTCCACAATGAGTTTGCGCGTAATGCCGGATCCCCAGAAAGATCCCAAAACCGGCCGGGAGACCGTGGCGCTAACCGGGGATTGTGATTTCCTGGGCGTCGCCTATTCGGCAACCCTCTTCAAGACCTCGGAATATTTCCGCGGCCTTCGGCTGGATGTGGAAGTCATGGCGGGGCTTTACGAATCAACGGAGGATTGGCCCCGCCAGGTAGAGTCCTGTGTCCAGAACTCCATCCTCCAATTGACCGAAATCTGCCGCGGACAAGGGCTGGATATCAAGCTGGGTCAAGCCGTGGAAGGGCGGCAAGAGGATCCCATCACCCCCCTAGCGCTTCACAACCGGCTGACCACGCATCGCGGGAAAAAGGCCCAATCTCCCGGCCAATGGCGTTTATGGATGTTGATCGCCGCCAACGGCAACGGGAACCTGGATGATGTCTATGGCGCCATGTTCGACCTCCGTGGCGCCCAAAGGGAAGGCATTGTCGTGTTTTTCAGCAAAAAAATCGATGGCAACACGCGCGTGCCTGGTGAGATCGGCAAGGATGCCCTGGCTTTTTTGAGAACCATAATCCACGAAATAGGGCATGCCCTCAATCTGGACCATACGACGCTGATCACCAATGGCAATGATCACAGCAAGGAAACCCTGATGAATCCCACGGAAACCGTGAAAGACCAATCCAGCGAACACCGCAAATTTCCATGCAACGCGGAGTTCGCTTTTACTAGAGTGGAAAAAAGCACCCTGATCTATGCCAGCGACCCGGAGATTCGCCCGGGTTGGCAGCCCTTCAATTGGTTAAAAATCGCGCGCAGGCTGGAATTCATTCCCAGGGGAGATCACGGCCGCCATTTCCCCAACCCCAAAATCGTTAGGGAAAGGAGTTTGGCGAACCCGTCGCATGTGGAACGCCCAAAATTTTCGCTGACCACCTTAAGTGGTTCGAACCAATTGGCCCAGGACCACTTGGTGGCCATTCGCATCACCATCCCCCATGCGCTGGCGGACAGGGTTGGCGCGGGCCTGGATCTGGCCCATGACGATCTGCGCCTTTTCCTCTTAGAAAAGGACGAGCCCCGACGGCAGTTGCGCGACGTGCTGCACCTTTGCCGGGATCCGCGCTGGGTGGCCATCCGTCCCGGGGAAGATTTTTCTGCCGTCATGCAGTTGACCTACACCAACCAGGGGTTGGTTTTCCGAGAGCCCGGCAGCTTCAGGCTCATGGCCGAACTGGCCCTGCCGCCCGGCCAAGGGCCGCCCCTCGAAAGCGATGTGCTCCACATCGAAATTCAACCCGCTCCCACAGAGCGGCAAGACTTCGTCCGTCGCATGAACGATCCCAAGATGGCCCAAACCTTTGCATTTGCCGGATTCGATCCCGAGGATTCGAATCTGATTGAAGAATTGTGGACCGCGCGGGATTTGGCCATAGACCCACACACCCGGGCGGCCATCAACCTGGTGCTCTACAACAGCCTGGCGCCCAGGGGAGAGCTCTCGCAAAATGCGGAAGCCGACTCAGAGCGGGAAAACCTCTACCGAGAAACCCTCGAGAGATCTCTGGATGAAGATGGAATGGCGTCAGGTGACCTTTTCGAGTTGGCCACCGCCATCGCCTCGCCCTTCGAACCCTTTCCACCCATGCTCAAAATCCTGGATCAGAAGGAGGCGGAAAGAGTGCAGAGAGTAGCCCAAATAGAGGGCGGCGAAAACAAACTTCAAAGAGTCCGGAATCAGTATTACCGCCGAACGGGCATCTCGCCCGGACCATAATTCCAGCATTCAGGGTTCGTTCGGCGCCCGCCCGGTGGTGCGGACGGCCGCCTTGAAGGAATCCCGCGCCCTACTCGCGGGTTGGCCCCGTTTTCAGGCGCGGTTCCGGTTTAGGCCGCGGCCTTGTAGGCCACGCCTTCCGCCTGGATCGCCTCGCGGAAGGAGGCCCGCTCACTGACCCGTTGCAGCAACCGCTTCACATTCGCGCCCAGGGTGATTTCCACGGGGAAAAACTGCTAGCGCCATGGCCGTGGCGCCCCATTCGGGCCAAGGGCGTTTCCCCGCGGACCGGCTGGCGACGGCCGCCGGACGCCTATTGCACCATGCAGCGCCTTTCGAAAAAGGCTTGCAGCGGTTGCCGGTGGACCTCTTTGCTCCAATCGGCGTGCAAGTCTTCCAACAGATGCAGCTCATCGAGCATGCGGCCGCCCTGAAAGCGCCGGACAATGGGATGGAGAAAGGTGCTCTCCCGCGCGTGTGACGGATCCGGTGTGCGTTCTACCTTAAACAAGTTACCCTCGACCCTGCCGAACTCCAAGGTGACCTGGTAACGCTCCGAGCTTTTGCCGAACATTTCGGTCTGGGCCAGGTCCGTGGGCACGTCCTCGAAATAACGCGCCCGATCGCCCTCCACCAGGATGAGATCGCACATGAAGCCAAACTGTTGCCAGAGCGCGGAGGTCCGGTTCACCCGCTCGATCACGGCCTCCATGAGGCGCTCCGGCTCATTTTCGATGCGGACGCTCGGCCAGGGCGTGTCATGGTATTTGTAATCGAATAGCCGCACCATCGCGCGGACACAGTAACGAAAACCGTGGATAAAGCTGGAAGTTCCGCGTTTATAGTCACGCATCTGCATCAGGGTTCCCGCGAAGTAGAGATCCGGAATGTTCACCGATTCCCACTCCGCGGTCTGCTCGGGAAAGCGGTCGTTTATGGCGAGGCGCGGCCGGCATGGATCATCGAAGAGCGCGTTGTCGAAGCGGAACCCCGCCGCGAGAATTATGCGATCGTAATGCAGCACCTCGGTCTCTCCCGAGGCGTGTGAATAGGCCACGGAAACCGCGAACTTGCCGTCTTCTCCCTTTTTAATTTGGGTCACGATGCCGTCCAAAATGGCGTTCTGGCATTTCAGTTGGTAGGTATCGATAAAATTGTTGTTGGCCGCGCGCAGATGCCCCACAAAACGGCTTTCCCATGCCAACGACAAATTCTGAGGACTAATGACGTGAATATAGGTCGTGGTTTCGATCAGTTGGTCGGCCGTCTCGAAAGCGCTGTTCCCCTTGCCGATAATCAACACGCTCTGATTGGTGAAATCGCTCGGATCGATGGAAACATCGGCATAACTTTCCGCCATTTCGATACCCCGCACCGGGGGCACGTTCAGGGTCGCCATTCCCGTGGCGACGATCAACCTGCGCGAACGATGCCGGCGGCCTTCCGCGTCGGTAAGCACGAAAAGCTCATCCTTCTTGGTGATATGCACCACATGGGTTTCGTAGCTGATATTGAGTTTGAAATGGGCGGCGAAGTCTTTCAAATAACGAACCAAATCATCCGCGCCGGGCAGATAGGCCTTGCTGTAATGTTTGAAACGCATTTCATCGCTGTCGGAGAGCAAGGAATTCCAATCCCAGCGCAGGTTGGTTTCCGCATCGTCGATGCCGGTATAGACCTTGTTGATGGAAAGCAGCTTGCGATGGCGGGGATAGCGCTCGAAAAAGGTTCCGGCAGCGGGCCCGGACTCGAGAATCCGATAATGGCGGCCTTTCCGCTCCATTTCATATCCGATCTGAAGACCGGCCGGACCCGCACCTAAAATCAGATAATCAAAAACCGTCTGCTTCATCGGAGGGCCCTCCTCACTTCTCAGACTCATCACCGGTTCGTATGGGGGCATGAAGGCGCACACGACCGCGCTCTCCCGCTGCAATGGGAGCATGTCAGGGGCATGGGTTGCTCAATTGTCCTCTCAAGACTCCGAGGAGAATAAGCCGAATATATCATAACTTCTTTCAAAAAGTCTAAATTCGGCCTAATCCCTTAATGAGCCGCCACAACAAGAAACGAAAGATCTAATGAAAACGTACTTTTCCTTAGGATTTATTGGTTCACAAGAAAAATTAAACACTGGCAGCTCTTTTTCCCGGCGCGAAAAAAGGACCCCTTCCCACGGGGAACCGCACCTCGATCCCGGCCCGTTCGTCGGCCCGTCCCGGGCGTCATATCACGAAACCACCGGAACGAAGACGCGCCCCGGAGCCGGGGTCGGAACTCTATTTACGCCCCGACTTGAATGATTCCACCGCTTTGAAGGAACATCGGCTCCCGCGTCTATTCATTTTTATGCTGTTTCCCATTAATGTTAGAAACCAGATAACTTAGGACGAAAAATGTATAAATTCCACAAAGGTCTTACAATTGACAATTTCACTAAATTGGAATATAATTCTTAAACTTTTAACTCAAATGAAAGAGGCTCGGTTACCGGAGGCAATCCAGGACGAAATTAACCGATTCCAACCCATGTCATCCACTTTACAGAGATTGCAATTCGCGCTGGATCATCAACTTAAAGAGAAATTAGGGGTCAACGTGCCCAAGTATCGAGGGAGTTTACCGTGAAAGGCTCAAGATGGGATTACGTTAGTGTGCTCAAGGGGTTTGGTGGATTTTCGCTCTTAATTTGGAGCGGAATTCTCATGGGTCAGGACTGGAATTTCGAAGATGTCACCGCGGAGAGCGGGATGGACTTTTCTACCGATGGGACCTATGTCTGGTCAGGCGTTTCCGTGGGTGATTTTGATGGCGACGGTTGGGAAGACCTGTTCATATGCAGGGATGGCGGAGAGCCGCAAAGATTGTTCCGCAACAAGGGAGACGGTACGTTTGAAGAGATAGGCGCCTCGGCGGGCTTGGCCAATTTGGGAGAGGCGATCGTTTCGTCCCTGTTCTTCGATTACAACGGCGACGGCTGGCTGGATATGTTGTTCGCCAGTGGTTTTGGCCCCGATAATCGGGCCATGCTCTTTCGCAACCGGGGCGATGGAACCTTCGAGGATGTCGAGGGCGCGGCGAACCTGGTGCCGACCCGCCGCGTCTGTTCCCTGGCCGCCGGAGATTACGATGTGGACGGGGATATCGACCTCTACATGGCCATCAACGATGAAAATGCGGGCGCCAGCCAGCTTTGGCGCAACAATGGCGATGAAACCTTTACCGATGTAGGCGCCCAGGCGGGCATCCTTCCTTTCGAGAACGGGGACCTGGAATTTTCTCCAAGCTTTTCCGATATCAACAACGACGGCTGGCCCGATCTCCTCATCGTCGGGGACTTCAACACCTCACAAATCTACATCAATAATGGCGACGGCACCTTTCGCAACACGCGGGACCCCGAGGTCATCACGGATGAGGGCGGCATGGGCAGCGCCATCGGCGATTACGATAACGATGGGGATTTGGACTGGTTCGTCTCCAGTATCTGGGATGATGATCAAAACCCGTTCAAGCCCTGGGGCGTGTCCTCGGGCAATCGGTTGTACCGCAACAAGGGAGACGGCAGCTTTGAGGACGCGACCGACGATGCGGGCGTCCGCATCGGTTACTGGGGTTGGGGCAGCACCTTCGGTGATTTCAACAACGATGGCCACCTCGATATTTTCCACACCAATGGGTTCGGACACCTGGCCGGTCCATTTTTCGCAACCGACCCCGCCCGGCTCTTCGTGGCCAACGGGGATCACAGCTTCACCGAACGATCGGCGGAATTGAATCTCGTCGATAACGGCCTGGGCCACGGAATCGCCATGTTCGATTACGATCACGATGGCGATCTCGACCTTTTCATTGCCAACAGCGTCGGTCCACCCAGGCTGTTCCGCAACAACCTCGACAACGGCAACCTCTCGGTATTCGTGGAACCCCTGGGGCTCGTCAACAAGGAAGGGCTGGGAGCCAAAGTGTACTTACATCTCGAGGGCGGCGCCACGCAAATGCGGGAAATCCGTTCGGGTTCCAACTTCCTCTCGGAAAACCCCTGCCTGGCCCATTTCGGAATGGGCGGCGCGAGCGAGGCCGTTGTGGAGATCCTGTGGCTCGGCGGCACGCGAACCAAGCTTTTCGGCGTCAAGGCGGGTGAGCGCATCAAGATGCCCCAACTTCCTTACAGCTACGACGACAGTTCCGTTTCCTTCTACCGCTACTACGCGGCGACCAAGGGGACCTTGAACGATCTTGTAGCCGAGGGAAGACTCACCGAAAAGGAACGTGTACGCGTACTCACGAGCGCTCTGAAAGCGTTCCTGTTGGAGCGCTACCCCTCGGCTAACTAAAGCTCGATTCCAATTTACAACTGAATGACTGCAACCCGTACTCCCAGGCGAAGTATGGGTTCCCAAGGGGAGAATCTCATGTGTCAGAAGCTTTTATTCGTCCTCGCGGCGGCTGCTATTTCCACGATCGGCATGGCCCAAACGCGGATCATTTCCCATGTCACCGATCCGGCAGGCGGGTTTTCCACCGATGTCATTCTCGAAAACCGGTCCGCGGTGGAAGGGGTGGTCAACCTCACGCCTTTTGACAATTTGGGCAATCCCTTAAGCGCTCAGGAGATCCGGCTGGCCGCGGCCGAGACCCAAAGCATGCTTGCCAGCGAATTATTCGCCGGTGAGGGCGTGGCCTCCCATTTCCAAATCTCCGGGGATGAGGGAATCAAGGTCAGCGTTGCCTATGACTTTAAATTGGGCGACAGCAGCCCCGCCCACGTGGGGGACTCTTCTTCTCAAGCCAGTAGTTGGCGCGTGTTTCCCGGCAACTGGGCGCAAATCTTCGACGGGGTTGCCATCGTCAATACCGGGTCTGACGCCACGGATGTTTGGATCGCTCAAAAGGATTTCAATGGCAATGTGCTCGACGCGCGCAGGATTACCGACAGCCTGTCGCCCATGGCCAAGGTCCTTTACGTGGTCGGAAGCCCCAATGGCTCGGACTTTTCCGATGAGACCCCATCCTATTTTGAAATCTCGGCCACCCAAAAACTGGCCATCACCTCCTTGCGCGGTACCCTGGGAGACGCCCCGATCGGGCTTTTATGGGCCAATGAGGCACTGGCGCTCAGTCAGTCGGAAAGCACCCGTGACGCCAAGAGCGTATGGTTCATCAAAAACGGTACGCTCTACGATGTCATGGAGATGATGGCCTATAACGTGGCCGTGGACCGCCTATGGCAGGCGGAGCTCTTCAAACGCCAAGGCCGGGGGCGGCTGGCGGAGGTGTTCGGCCCACTCCTGGTCAACCAGGATATTCAAGCCCTTACCACCGGTTATTCGGAATCCGAATTGGATTCCATTTTTCAATCACTGGACGGGGAAACGAAAACAATCATTCAGGCTTACGCCGACGGGATCAACCGCCGCATCGGCCAGGTTAACGGCATGGAAGCGGCCATAGAGCAAGAACAAGAGCCCTTCAGCGCCTCACTCCTGCCCATCGAGTACCGGGTGGTCACCCTGTCTCGGGTAGAGCCCTGGACCTACCGCGACGTGATGGCCTGGACCGCCTCCCTCCAGCGCCAGTTCGTGCTCCCGAATCTGGGCATGGAACAGGTTGAAAACGCGGCCACCCTGCAAATCCTGCAAGATAAGGTTGGCGATGCGGAGCAAGCGGCGTTGATGTTCAACGATCTGCGCTGGGTCAACGATCCCAAGGCCATCACCATGGTTCCCTCCAGTGGCGCGAGCAAAGCGGGAACCCAAGCGCCGCCCCTCCTGAAAACTAGGTTCCCCGACCTGCGCCGAACCGCGCGGGACCTGAGAGAGCGCTTCGAGGAGAATCGGCGGCAATTGCAGAGAATCGGGGCCTTCATCAAGATGGGCAGCTATGCATGGGTCGTTTCCGGCGAGAAAACCCAGTCGGGAAATCCCATCCTGTATTCCGGTCCGCAAATGGGATTCGGGGTTCCGGTCGTCTGCGTGGAGGGTTCTATCGAAAGTG
>JBGTRP010000113.1:0-12816 GCA_041940685.1 Acanthopleuribacteraceae bacterium | reverse complement strand
TGTAGTATTTGACCAGGGACTTGAGGTATTGGATTTTGGACTCGATCACCTTGGATTCCGCCTCGGCGAGGTCTTTCTGCGCCTCGGAAACCAGATAGTTGGTGGAAAGCCCGTTCTGGAATTTCTGTACCTCGGCCTTGAGGTTTTCCTCCCGGTATTTGAGCGCCTTCTCATTGGCCTTGATCAGCTTGAGGTTTGATTCGATATCCCTGCGCGAGGTGCGAACCTCCTCCATGATGGCGATTTTGGTCTGCTCGGCGATTAGGTCCTTCTGGCGAAGATCCACCTTGGCTTGCGCCATGTTGAGCTTGCCCTGACGGTTCAGAGGGTTCCAGGTAAGGTTCAGACTGACCGACCAGCCGGGAAACTCGTTGAAGCGCGCCTTATTCAAGGCGTCGTTGTAACTCGAGGGTAGGATATCGTCGGCGGAGATGGGGATCGGGGCGCTGGTGCCCGTGGACGAGTAGCCGCCGTTCAGCGTGAGCTTGGGTTTCAATTGATTGCGGCGCAGCTTGTAGGTCAGCAGCGCGCCCTCGGCTTCCTTGAGGTTCTTTTTCAACTCGGGGCGATTGGCCATGGCGCGGTCGAAATCACGCTCGAAATCGGTTTCCACCGGGGTGATGGTGGCGCCGTCGGTGGGGATGATCTCGTAGAACCACTCCTCGCGAGGCAGGTTCAACACCTTCTTTAAAAGATCCTCGGCCGCCCGCACCCGGTTTTCCGCGTCGATGATTTCACTTTCTCGGGTGGCGATCGTGGCCTCGGTGTTGACCAGTTCGATGGGAGCCAGGGTGCCGACCTCGATTTTCACCTTATTCTGGTCGTAGAGTTGGCGGGCGAGCTTGAGGCTCTGGCGTTGCACCTTGAGCTGTTCGATGGCCAGCACCAGGTCCCAATAGGCGTTTTCCGTGGATTCCAGGACGGATACTACCGTGGTCTCCAGGTCGTATTGCGAACCCTGGTAATTGATTTTTGCCACGTATTCCGTGTTGCGGCGGACTTCCTTGTCGAAAGAGAAACCCTGCAAGAGTTCCTGCTGGAAACCCCCACTGAGAGTGGTTGTGTAGGTCTCGCCGAGGGAGAATGCCTCGTTACTGTCGAACAGGTTGTTGTTGAAGTCAACGTTCCAAGAGAAGCCGAAAGGCTCGGGCTTGAAAAGGGTTGTGTTGAAATCGGAGCTCGAACGGGTAAACGAATCGCCGCTTTCACCCTCGGTTCTGGTCGTGGCCTCCCGATCCGCGGTCTGGTGCCGGGCAAAGCTGGTCACTACCGGCTCGAAGGCCGCCCGCGTCAGTTCGAGGGAAATGGCGCTGGATTCGAGGTTGATCCGCTGCAATTGAACGCCCAGGTTCCTTTCAACGGCCGTCCGCAGCGCCTCTTCCAAGCTCAACATCTTTTGTTGTTGTGACCAGGCTCCCATCGAAAATAACGCGAGCATAGCCAAAACGATCATCTTTCTGATCATTCAAAATCCTCCCTTTCCCCTTCAAACGACTTCGGTTTGGACCGTAATTCGTCGCACTGCTTTGATACGTAAGCGTTTTGAAAGAGTTTAGTGCTTCCATGGTGTGTATCTTGTCAGCTCCAGGCGTGAAGCCCCTCTGAAAAACCGCCGGTCCCCGTCGAACGGGTTCGCTGGGGCCCGGTGCGAAATTAGGATTCGGAGGAGGCTTGCTCGGAAATCTCTTCCTTACCCCTGGCCTTGGGCTCCTTTGGTTCCGAACCGGATTCGGAAGCCTTCCGAGAAGAGGCTTTTCCGGAATCTTTGGATCGAGAGGCCCTTGAGGATTTGGTTTTTCCACCTCGGGTTCCCGTCCTCTGCGCGGTTTTTGCGGAAGCGGGCCTTCGCGTTCTCGTCCGCGATTTGGGCGCCTCTTTTTCCACCTCGGGTTCGCCCTCCGCCGCGTTCTCCTTCGTGCGGCCCTTGGGTTCCTTGCGCAGGCGTCCAGAACCTCGCGTCCGTCGCTTGGGCGGCTCCTGCTCCCCTTGCTCCTCGGGTTCGGACCGTTCGCCCTTGCCCGCGTCGCCATCGGCATCGGAGGTGGGAGTGGCGCGTTTGCTTTTGGGAGAGGGTCGTCTGCCGCGGCGCCCCGAGGAAGATCGTTTGGCGGCGCCTGATTTGCCGCCATCCTTCGGGGTGTCGGCGTCTTCGCCTTCTTCGGCCGTACCCTGTCCTTTTTTGCACTCCGCCCGCTTTTCCTGGTCCTTCGCCTGGCCCTTCCCGGAATCCTCACGCTCGGTTTCCGCGGTTTTCTCCGATTCAGCCCGCGCGTCTGGGCGGAGCTTCTGCAGTTCCTGGGTGATGAATTTCATCAATTGATCGGTGATCTGTTCCACGTCCTTGTAGGAGAGATCCGGAAACAGGGGTAGGCTCAGGCAGCGCTTGAAGTAGGTTTCCGCGTTGGGAAAACGAGAGGGACCGCCCGCGATACCCGCGTACAGGGGCATGCGGTGAACGGGAACATAGTGAACCGCCGCGTTGATGCCCTGTCCGTTGAGGTGTTTGTAGGCATCGTCGCGTTTGTCGCTGAGGTCGTCGAGAAACTGAATGGGGAACAGGCAGTAGGCGTTGTCGGCCCAATCCGCCACATAGGGCAGCGCCAGCTCCTCGACCGCACCCAGCTTTTGAAAGTAGACCTGGGCGATGGAGCGCCGTCTTTCGATGTGCCTGTCCAGACGGGTGAGCTGACTGCGCCCCAGGGCCGCGTGCAATTCGCTGAGGCGGTAGTTCATGCCAAGAATCTGTACTTCCTGGTAGTAGTTGGGGTAGGTCTCTTCACTTTGAAAGAAACGGCGGTCCCGCTGTATGCCGTGATTGCGGAATTGGCGCAGCCAATCGGCGATGGCGCGGTTGTTGGTGGTAATTGCGCCGCCCTCACAGGTGGTGATGGCGCGGGAAGGGTGGAAGGAAAAGCAGGTTAAATCCGCTTGATTGCCCACGTAATGGCCGCGATACTTTCCGCCGAGGCCCTGGCTGGCGTCCTCCAGCAACAGAAGATTGTTCTGGTCGCAAAGCTCTCGCAAACCCTGTAGATCCGAGGGGTGGCCGCCAAAGTTGTTGGTGAAAATGGCCTTGGTGTTTTCCGTGATCGCCGAGCGGGTGGCTTCCACGCTCAGGGTGAGCGTATTGGGGTCGCAATCCACGACGACGGGTTGAGCCCCACAGAGGCGGATCATATTGACGATCGAACAGGAGTTCAAGGTACAGGTGACGATCTCGTCCTCCGGCTCCAGCTTGAGGCAGGCGAGCGCCGCGTGGATGGCGGCGTTGCCCGAGCTCATGGCGACCGCGTGCTCGGAGTGGGTCAACTTGGCCAGCAGCGATTCAAATCGCTCAAGCTCCTTGCCTTGGGTCAAGTGACCAGAGAGCAAGGCATCCACGACCGCCTCCACATCCGGTTTGGTCAGGGTGTGGCGCGTCAGTTGGATTTGGTTGTTGTCGGTGGGAAGTGGTTGGTGATAGCTGTCGGCGGTTCGCCGATGGGACCTACCCGCGTAACCGCGTTTGCCCCGATAATTTTTTTTTCGATAGGTGTTCATAACGATCCTTGTCACGCAATTTTTAAAACCGCCTCAGGAAGTTGCCGAAGCGCGGACCGCGCGCTCGTATGCCCAGTTCCGAATATGGCGGACTTGTTCTTCCATGGTGGTAGAAATGGGAACGATTTGTTTCTGAGCCGCGTAGAGGTCTTTCAGCACCAGGTCGCGTCCTTCCATCCGCGCTTGGGTGACCGCGGCGATGACGCATTGTTCGATTTCCGCGCCGCTCCAGCCGGAGGATGCATCCGCAAAGACCTCCGGAGTAAAAGCGTCGGGTGGGTACCCCCGTTTGTGCAGGTGGATCCTGAAAATATCCTCCCTTTCCCGCACGGACGGAAGGTCCACGAAGAAAACCTGGTCAAAACGACCCTTGCGAATCATCTCTGCCGGCAATAAGTCGATTCGGTTGGCCGTGGCGGCCACGAACAAGCCGGGCGTTTTTTCCTGCATCCAAGTGAGAAAAAAGGCGAAGATCCGAGAGAGCTCGGAGTTGCCAGCGCTGCTTCCCTCACCGGAGAGGCTCATCTCGATTTCATCAATCCAGAGAATCGCGGGCGCCATGTCTTCCATGAGACGGCAGGCCTCCTCGAAAGCGAGCTCCGGATTCCCATTGGCCCCTGAGAAGACCTTGACCATCTCCATGCGGTACAGCGGCAATTGCCAGGCCGAGGAAATCGCCTTAATGCACAGCGATTTGCCGCAACCGGAAACGCCCATCAAGAGCACGCCCTTGGGCGCGATCTCGCGTAGCTTGCTGTCGGAGGAGATCAGTAGTTTCTTTCTTTTCAGCAACCAGTCCTTGAGGTTTTCCAGGCCACCCAGATCCTCAATGGGCGGCACCTCATGGATATATTCCAGGGTGCCTGTTTTGCGGATCAGTTGGCGTTTTTCCTCTTGAAGCACCCGCACCACCTTGCCGGGGTCCGGGCGTTGATTTTTGACCCTGACGAGGGCGTGGCGCACCTCCGAGAGGGTAAGCCCTTTGAGCATCGCGGCCACGGTCTCTCCGTCGACGGGAAGATCCGCTCCATCGCCCGTAAGCCAACGATCTACTTCCTCTGCCAGTTCCCGCGGGCTGGGCAGGTCTAGGGCCAGAAAAGCCATTTCCCTGTCCAGGTCCTGGGGAATTGCGCGGGACGGCGCGCTTAGCACGGCAAGGCCTCCCTGGTCGCGCCAGCGGTAGTACAGATCCCGCAGTTCCCGGAGCACCCCGGGTTGATAGTGATGGTGAAGATCCCGTAGCCAGACCAGTGGCGCGTCTTTTTGTCGGTTCAAAAAGCGAATGGCTTCCCGCGCGCCCTCCGTATCCTCGATGGGCCCGGCCGCCGTCACCAAACCCGTGGCGATGCTCCATGTCCAGAATTGCCTGTCGGTCGCTTTGGCGAGATCCCTTAACAGGCGTTCCAGACGATCCTCTTCATAAGTCTGGACCAAAATCAGAGAGCGGCCAGCCGATACCAGATGGTAAAGGCCTTGATGAAGCTGTGCTGTATTGAGGTTATTCATTCACTACCAAGACGTTAGAAAAATAATCGAAGATGTAGAAATCGAAGATGGGCTTGTGAGAAAGCGCCTCCGCTTTTGAAATGGAACTCGTGCCCCGTCCGCGAAAGTCTTCCTCAGCACGGGACCACCCCGTGGCTCACCAAAAACGCGGGGAATCCTTCAGAACGGGTGAGTAGGGGGCCGGATGAACCGAGGCTATTTGAACAAATAGCCGGATAGAGTATACAATAGAACGAAATCCAGATTATAGAGTTAACATGAGGTATTGAGGGAGAAAGTTGTCTCCAGCCGGGCGTTGTTGAATTCCTTACCCTCGTGTCGGGCGCCAAAAGGGCTGAAAAACTTGGCGCCAATGACCCTAACCGTAGCTTTCTATGATTTCCCGCGTGAGCAGCAGCACCTTGGCCTCGCCCTTCTTTTGGACGAGGTAACTGGATTCGGGTTCGAACTCCACGCCGCGCAGGATTCTTTTGAAGACCATGCGCAGAGAACGCGCGCCCAACCGGTGGTTTTCATGGGCGCGGTCGGCCAGGCATTTCAGGGCTTCCTTGGTGATTTGCAGGTCGATGTTCAAAGATTTGAAATAGCGTTTGGCCTCGCGGAATATGGAGTCATGGGGTTCGAGAAAAATACGCATGAGCCCATTAACCGATAAATCATTAAGCACGATAATTTCATCGAAGCGACCCAGAAATTGAGGCGTCATGCCATAGGCGAACATGTCCTCATAGCGAACATAATCGCCCAGCGTGAAGTGTTCCTTCTCCTCCAGGCTTCGCTGATCCTCGGCCACCAAATATTCCTGCACCAGCTTATCGCGGTGCTCGCCGCTGGCCACGCGCCGGTAGACCATATCGTAAAGGCCCTCGAATGCGCCCCCGCAAATAAAAAGGATGCGGCCCGTATCGATATGGACCATCACCTGTTTCAGCTTGCCATCCTCCGGGCGGTAGGTAAGCGGAAGCCGCAGCCCCTCGCCCTCGATCAGGGTTAGCAGCGCTTCCTGGGCGAGGATGCCGCGAGGATTGGGTTTGTCGCCCACCATCGAACGGATCTTGTCCACCTCGTCCAAAAAGACAACCCCGTTTTCCATCAAGTCCCGAAAGCGGGTCTCGGAGATATCCTTGCCCATGAGCCGGTGCGCGTTTTGAACCAGGCGCTTGATAATGACGCCGCTCTCCAACTCGGGCGACTCGTCGTCGGCCACGATGTTGGCGTTCATGCGAATGGTGTTCATGAACCTGGAGAGGTCGGGATCCTCGGAAAAGATCTTTTCGATGGTTCGCATGATGGTGGTTTTGCCGGTGCCGCTGTTGCCGATCAAGAGAATGTTGCCTACCTTGATGCGGTGGATATGCTTGTAAAGCGACACCGATATCTGTTCCAGTGCGGTTTGTTGGTCAAATACCGTGTCGCTCAACTTTTCAAACAGCGCGCGGGGAGAGGCGATCGCGGCGCTTTCCCCGTGTTTTCCGGCGGCCGCGGTCATGGTTGGAGTTCCTTGAAAATCATGGGCGCCTTGTCCCGCAGACGATAGAGGGAGCAGACAACCGGCGCGCCCTGAAAGTAGAGCAACACCCCGCCAAGTTTCCCATCGGGGTTAAAAACAGGGGCGCCTCCATAGCCGATTCCCAAATCCTTCTCCAGGGTCCAAAACAGCACGTTTTGGGCGTTGGCCACCGAGCCGGTGACGGTAGTTTTTTCAGGGTAGAACCGGCCCTCGTAATAACTGGCGACCCAAACTTCCTGCCCCTCCACCAGATCCGCGTCGAAGTTCAATTCATAATCGAAATCCGCGTCAATGGGCGCGCTCAGCAGGCTGAGCCCCAGGGCCGGGCCATCCACGATCAGGCTCGCGGGTTGGGTATTTTCTCCAGGCCGGCCTGCCAGTGGCACGACATATACGTTCTCCTGCACGAGCGAGCCCCTGGAGGTGATGGTGCGGACGTCGTTCTGGAAGGCGTTCTCGAGCAGGGTGGTTTCCGCAATAAAGTAACCATCGGCGCCCAGCAGTGTGCCCCTGCGCATCGTCTGTTTTACGGAAACCTCCAGGACTCCCTGCGCCATGTGGTCGGCGATCTCGTCCGCCGACGCCTCGGGAAGATCCAGGAATTGGTCGTAGTTCTCGACTTGATCCTCGGGGACGACCATTTGCTCGTCGCTCGTTTTGAGTGCGCTCTGCAAGAAGCTGGTGTCGGTCTCATCCTCATCGAAGTCCAAATCGTCCGCGGTTGTGTCCACACCCGTGGTTTCGGAGACTCCCGATTGGCCGGGAGGCGCGTTGAGGTCCAGCACCGGAATCGCTTCCTCCGGGGCCGGCCAAATGAGGTTTACCAGGTTGCCGCCGAAGAAAACCGTGCTCACCAGCACCAGGAACCCGATCATCGGCAAGGCCCACCAGGCCTGATGGGAGCTCCAAGAGCTCGCGGGACGACTTTCGACCGTGACGCTGTTTCGGCGCAGAATCTGCACAATTCGGTTCCAATGCGGCAGCTCCGCCTTGGGAATGGTGACATAGTCGCCGTGTCCGATGGTTGTGAGTTGGAGGGGAAAGCCGCATTCTTGACACTGGCGCGCGTTGGAGGCGCATTCCTCTCCACAATCAGGGCAAAACCGAGCGTTCATGGGTCACGTCCTTCCAGAGCGGCCGGGATAGGGCCATTTGGTTTTTATGGTAGCGCAGGACCAGAAAGGAAAGAGAGAGCAGCAGAAAGAAGACTAACATCATCAGCGGTGCTAGGAACTCTCGTGGAAATACGCCCTCGCGGATTTTCCCCTTGGGCTCGATTCGTGGGTGAGGCAGGGGAGGCGGCTTGGGCGCGGCTTCCTTTCGGTGCGGAGTTTCACGGCCGTCCGCGCGGGCGGCCGCGGCCTCGGCTTCCTGACGGACCCGCTTCAGCAAATCCGAGGGGAGCGTGGGTTTGGTGTCCCAGGGAGAACCTTTCTCTTTGGACTTCTCCGCCGTTTGGCTACTCCATTTTTTCGGCTTCTCCGCGCTACCATGCTGGAGGCAACGGATCTCCGTGATCCAGGAAAAATCACGGATTGCGTCGCCATTGGGACTGGAATCCCAAAACGTGTGGGGCAACCAGAGTCGCCCGCCATGGGTGAGGAAATCGCGGGTGATGTGGCCTTCCACCAATTGCTCCATTTTGACGAGAAAATCCTCGGTGGCCGCCTTTCCGGGCGTCTCCGATGGGATGACCAGCCAGTAGAAATGCGTGCCGCAGACGGGGCATGCGTCCACCGGGTGGGAGGTCAAATATTGACAGGCCTGACAATTGATTTCCGTTGGGATTTGCATCCGTTCGTTCCCCCTGAGTTGCCTGGCCGACTTTAATTCGTTTTCCCTCGGCTCGAAATGTCCGGGGAATAGCCGCCGGCAGAGGCCGCCGCATCTCGAAATTGAGATCTTCACGGGCATCGAAATCGCTTCATCATACCCTATTTTCCTTCCCTTTATCCACGTTGAGCCGGCAATTCCCACCCATTCTCAGCTCGTCCGGCAGGCGGCGGCGGCGCGAATCCTGATCGAGACCCGGTCTCTCGGGAGACAAGGGTCCGCGTGTTTTGGGGTGCAAACGGCGGCCCCATTCCTCCCGATTCTGGAAAACCTAACCAAAATCTAACAAAATAATCACATTTTCCCTGATAGACAATTATGGGCTTAAGGTATTGTGGGGTTTCTAACAATATCCTGATAAATCCATCACACTAGCCTAATACTTGGTTGTTATCCTTTATGAGGCGTGTGATTAATGGGAGCGCTGCTGTTTGAAAACAAAAATTGCACCAATCGCCATAGCGATTTCCATGGGCTTTTTAACACTCGCGGTCCAAGCGAACGAAACTCCCGGCTGGTTTACGGGAGTTAAGGTAAAAAATGACCTTCGACTTCGTTATGAAGGGTTTGATTTCGATGAAGACGGAAAAAAAACCAGAAACCGCTTTCGTTACAGGCTTCGCCTGGGCGCCACGAAAGCCTTGAACGACCGACTGTTGGTGGGATTGAGGCTTGCCAGCGGATCGGGCGATCCCACATCCACCAATCAATCCTTCGACAACTCGTTTAGCGGTAAGGATATCGTGATCGACCGCGTTTTTCTTACCTACGAATACAAACGTTGGGAAATAGGGGCCGGTAAGACGGCCAACCCGTTCCACACCACCAATATGGTCTGGGACAGTGACGTGAACCCGGAAGGTTTTTATCAGAAATGGAGGCGAGACGGCCTTTACCTAACCCTCGGCGAAATGTTGGTGGAGGAAGAAAGCTCGGACAGAGACACCAATCTCTACAGCGCACAACTGGGGTATAAGGGTGGCGGCGAATCGCGATACAACCTATCAGCCTCCTATTACTTCTATCAGAACCTAGAACTCGGGGGCCTTGGACGGCTCGACTACGGCTTTGTCGACCTGCTGGCGAGCGTGGATTTCCAATTGGGCAAGATTCCCGCGACGCTGAAGGCGCATCTCGCGCAAAACGTCACTAGTGAAATCAAAAACGAGGATACGGCCTGGGCTTTCTTCCTCAGCCTGGGAAAAAACAAGCGGCCTGGAGATTGGAGCGCGGAGCTCAAATACGCCGAAATTGAAGCGTTCAGTGTGAATGGCGCCTTCGCCGACAGCGATTTCGGTTTCGCCGACAAGCAGGGCTTTCAGGTGAAGGCGGGTTACCAGGCCGCCAAACCCATGACCTGGTTTTTAACGATTTTCAGCATTGACAGCATCCTCGCGGAGGAACAAGGATTCAACCGCGTTCAGCTAGACTGTTCTTTGAAATTTTGACGGTGGGGAAGGACCTCGCCGCTGGGAGGATTTATGATCATCACGCTCTTGAAGCGCGCCGGGCTGGCAACCTGCCTGGTGCTGAGCTGCGCCGTAATGGCCGGGGAGGCCATGTCGGTTGACCCCGCCTTGCCAACCTACGAAAAAGTGAGCGGCGTCTCGGGTAACTTGAGCAGCGTCGGTTCCGATACGCTCAACAACCTCATGGCCCTGTGGTCGGAAGGTTTCCGCAAGGTCTACCCGAATGTCAACCTTCAGGTGGAAGGCAAAGGCTCCAGCACCGCGCCGCCCGCGCTCATCAAAGGTGTCGCCCAACTGGGTCCCATGTCTCGGCCCATGAAGGGCGAGGAAATCGAGGCCTTTGAGAAAGAGATGGGTTACAAACCCGTCCCCATCGGGGTTGCCCTCGATGCCTTGGCCATATTCGTAAACAAGGACAATCCGGTGGAATCGCTTACCCTTCAGCAAGTCGACGCGATATTTTCCAAAAACCGCAAGGGTGGCTACGCTCAAGATATTAAAACCTGGGGGCAGCTCGATCCGGCCGGGTCGCTGGCCCAATACCCTATTAGCCTTTACGGCCGTAACTCCGCCTCGGGAACCTACGGCTTTTTTAAGCAGCACGCGCTTTTTAAAGGCGATTTTAAGGATTTCGTCAAGGAGCAACCGGGTTCTTCTTCCGTGGTGATGGCCATCACCGAGGACCCCGCGGGAATCGGCTATTCCGGTATCGGCTATCTCACCTCGGGCGTGAAAACCCTCAAAATTTCCAAGAAGCCCGGCGGTCCGGCCTTTGACGCTACCCCGGAAAACGTGTTGAAAAGAAACTATCCCCTCGGCCGCTTGTTGCTCGTGTACGTCGACAAAAAACCCAACCAACCGCTACCCCAGGGGGTCGCGGAGTTTTTGCGTTTCGCGCTCTCGCGGGAGGGACAGGAGACCGTGATCAAGAGCGGCTACATTCCCCTGCCCGCGGCCGTGGCCGCCAAGCAGTTGGCCCTGATAAACTAACAAAAAATCCACACATCTTCCTCGCTGTCCTGCTATCCTTATGGGACAGCAAGCCATGGGCCCTTCCGCCAAGGCGAATGGGCCCTTTTTCCTGTTGTGTCTGATTTTGCGGGTTGAAATCGGAGTGGGTCCACGCCCGCCGGCTCGCCGCGAACCGAGGCAAATGCAATGGATGCCCGATACCTGGCCAAGGTTAAGTTTCGCGACAAGTCCGCCCGTTGGTTGATCACGCTGGGCGGGATCTCCATCATCGGCAGCATGCTCATCATGATCGTGTTCATGGTGAAGGTTACCCTGCCCCTTTTTCGCGAGCCCGCTCAAACCCTGCTGGCTTCCTTTGATTTAAACGGCGGCACTCGATCCTGGACCGCCCTGGGCCCCGGACCCTATCTCGAAAGTGGGTACGCCCTGGACGAGGAGGGGACGGTTGTCTTTTTCGATTTGAAGGATGGCCGGGTTCTCAAGACCGAAACCCTGGCCCAGCCGGCCGGGGAGAGCGTAAAAATTGTTTCCGCCCGCCGCCAGGGTAAGGAGGGGCTCGCTATTTTTTGGGAGAATGGCGCCGCGTCCCTGGCGCATATCGCGTTCCGCACCCATTTCGACCAGGATGGAGTCCGTGAAATCCGCCAGGAAGTGGAACAGCAGGCCATGCTGGAGCCCATCGAAGGCCTAGATCCCAATGCCTTCGGGGTCTTGAAAAAAAACGAGGACGGCGCCATCAATCTGGCACGCGTGCTCGACGACAGGCAAATCTTCCTATACCGGGAGTCGGTCACGGAGGATTTCCTGGGTGAGGTGACCGAGGAACGGTTATCCAACACCCTGGAGCCCAGCATCGACGGTCGCATCACCGCGCTGGAGCTCAACAAGGAAGGGGATCGCCTTTTCGCGGCAACCGATACCGGCCAGCTGTTGGCCTGGGATCTGGCGGACTTGGAAGACCCGCAATTGCTGCATCAGATTCAGGCCTTTGAGCCGCCGGTCAAACTGACCTCCCTATCCCTCCTGTTTGGCGATATTACCTTAGTCGTCGGCGATGAGAACGGCGGCCTGACCGCCTGGAATTTGTCGCCCGGCGCGAACCAATTCTCCTTGCTGCGCGAGTTGCCGCGGCGCGAAGCCGGCCTGCTCAAGATCTTTCCCTCGGTTAAGGATAAGAGCCTGGTTAGCTTGGATCAAAGAGGTTACGCCACGATCGATTACCTCACCAGCAAACGCAGGCTGCTTACCCTCCACTCGGAATTCCCTCTCCGCCACGCGGCCCTGGCCGAGCGCAATGACGCGCTCCTCGCCTTGGATGAAAATGGGACCTTTTGGCTCTGGGGCCTCCACATTCCCCATCCCGAGGTCAGTTGGAAGGTGTTGTGGTCCAAGATTTGGTACGAGGGGTACCCGGAACCCGTGTACGCCTGGCAATCCTCTTCCGCGAGCGACGATTTCGAACCCAAGCTGAGCCTCGTACCGTTGTTGTACGGCAGCCTCAAGGGCACGTTTTACGGCATGCTGTTTTCCCTGCCGTTGGCCCTGCTTTCGGCCATGTATGTCAGCCATTTGATGAACCCCAGGTGGCGGGCCTTGATCAAGCCCATCATCGAGCTGATGGCCGCGATTCCCTCGGTGGTCATCGGATTCCTAGCCGCGCTCTGGCTGGCGCCTCGCTTGGAAAACAACCTGTTGGCCGTGATTTTCTCCATCGCCGTCATTCCACTGTTGGTGAGCTTGTTGATGTGGGTGCTCTTTAAAAAGAAACAATTTCCCACGGGCTACGAATTTTTTTGGGGCATTCCCATGGTTTTGCTGGGCGTTGGCATGGCCTATTTCATCGGGGATTGGGTTCAGGCAGCCTGGTTCGATGGGAATTTGAATCTATGGTTCTTTCAGAACTGGGGCCTGGCGGTAGACCAGCGCAACTGCGTGGTCATCGGCTTTGCCTTGGGATTCGCCGTTATCCCCATTATTTTCACCATC
>JBGTRP010000112.1:0-12920 GCA_041940685.1 Acanthopleuribacteraceae bacterium | reverse complement strand
AGGTGCGCCAGGTGCGTTTCAGGCATTGCGAGGACACGCGCAACCGCGGTACGCCCCCCACCTCCGCGGTTTTGGGCCGGCCCAAATCATCCCGGTTCAGATTGGAGGGCGGGTAGAAGGTAAGAACATGGAACTGTAGAAATCGAGTCATGTCGGCTCCTTTGTCATGAAGAAGAGGTTCCTGTTTTCGCGGAAAGAGCATCGTAGTAACGGAAGGCCCAGGATCGCCTGGTGTTTCCGTTCCAATTCAAAATGGAATGGGTCAAATCCTGAAGATCTGCCTTTTTTTCCAACAGTTTGAGCATCCGTTGCAGGGTGGGATAGAGATCGGCCAACTCCGTGCGGTCGAGGATGCGGCGAAAGCGCAAACGGCTGACCCGGGGCGAGCCCGATTTGGAGGCGGCCATGGCTTGAGACACCGTTCGCTCCGAGTCATGGCGTTCCACATGCGCCAGCAGGGCCGCGAGATAGCACAGCTTGATTCTCGTGTTGTGATCCACGGAAGTTTCGGCCTCGACGCGCGCGACCAGGGCATGGTAACCCTCGCAGTAACACGCGTCCAGGGGCTCGGAAAGGCGGCGCAGTTCGGCGCGTTCGCGGCGATGGGCCTCCGAAACCAGCCAGCGATGCCACCGAAACACCGCCCTGGCGATGTCCTGCCCATGAAGTTTTTTGGCGCTCATGCATCCCTCCTCTCTCAGTTTTCCGCCCCGGGTTTGGGAAGCGGAGGCAGGCCCACGGTGGCCCGCATTTTCTTGCCCCTGAAACTGGTGAACATGATCAGTTCCCGCCGCGCCTTGGCCATCTTTTCCGGGTCTACGCGCTCCACCGGCCGGGCGAGCAGCAGGCGGTCGAAATGCGCCAAGGCTTGTTTGAACAGATGTTTGAGCCAAGCCTCGCGCGCGGCCTCATCGTCCCGCTCCACGGTGAACAGCCGCGCCAGACGATAGAACTCGTTTTCCGTGAGTTGCCAAAAGGGTTCGCTGACGAAGGAAAAATCGCCGCGCGTCTTGGCGCCCTGGCGTACCGTGGCGGTTTTGTAGGCCCGCGCGCATTGGTTTGCCACCGCCTCCGCGGCCTGGACCATTTGCTCCACCCGGCTTCGGTAAGCGTTGACTCCTTTACCTTCTTCCGTTCGCGGGAGGATGATGGGAAAGGTGGCGTCGATCCAGGAACGCGCCTTCATGTTGTCCATGTCGTAGCCGAATACCCACAGCCGATGCGCGGTTCCATCTGGTTTGGCGCGGGAGAAAACCCTCATGCGGCGCGAGCCCGAGTAATCGGCGATGACCCGAGCGGGCGCAAGGGTCGTTTTCTGATCTACCTCGAATAACAAACCCAACCAATGGCGGTAGGCGAGTTGGCCCGGCTGGCCATGCCGGGGCATCAGCATTCCGGTTTTTTTGTCCTCGTAATGCGGGGTGAGCGGATGTAGCCAACCCTCGGCGTAGTTGGCGCCGTAGTTCTTGGTAACAAACGCCTCAAACATCCAATCGCGGGTTTCTCCGCTCAGGTCGCAGGGCCTGTTGCCCTCCACCGGATGCAACAGCCGGATGCGCCGCGGCATGGCCCAAAAGCAGGTGAGCGGATGCGACTCCTCCGGCCGGACTTCCACGCCTTTTTTCTCACTGGTGCGGGTGGGCGAGAGCCATGGGAAAAGGGATTTGATTCCGCTGTTGCGCCAGCGATCCTGGTCATCGCCATAAAAACTCCTCGTATCCAGTACGCCCAACCAAAGGGTTTGCCAAAGGGTCTGACCCTTCACCAGGGTGGTCAGCGGCCCCCCGCCCCGCAGAGACGTGCGGTGGCCCACGCCGCCGCTAGGCGCGTTGGTTTGCAGGCAAAACAGGGCGATCGCGCTCCAAAAGGGAGACAGCCGGCTCACCGTATCGCGCTTGATGAAATGATCGGTATTGTTGCGCAGGGTGTTGCCGCCGGGCTGGTCGATCAGGAGGGTAGCGATTGGTTTGGGTTCGCCATCGGCCTCCTTCAGATCCAAATCCTGCATGAAACGCGGGCCCTCTCCCATCAGCTCGAAGGCCTCCTCGAAGGGCGCCAAGCAAGCCCGCAACGCCTCCGGGGTGGGAGGGTTTTCGTAATACCGCATCCAGGCGCGCGAATCCTCGGGCGCGAACGCGGTCTGCAACAAGGCGATGCCGAGCTGAACCATGGCGGCCGCGAGATCGGGGCGCGGCGCCCAAAAATCCACGGCGGGACGCTCGCCAGCGGCGATTTCGCGGAAGCGAACCCGTTCCACGGCGCCGTCCGCGCGAATGACGGGAAAGTAGGCGTCTTGAAGCAGATTCAGCATGGGGAAATCCTTGTGCTCATGGGTTCTCTCCTTCCCGGTTTTTCAACATTACGGGGCCGGCATGATGCGCAGGCCGAGCCTCGCGTCATAATGGATGGCGAGGGGTTCTTCATTCTTGTGGCCACGGGCTTTCCAGCCGGCGCCATCGGGTTGCAGGATCACGAACAGCACGCCCTTGTTGCGGTCGGGCAGGGTTTCGCTCAGTTCGGCCAAGGCCGCGGCCGCATCCTCATCCGGCGGCAGGGCGCCGCCAATCCGGTAGGCCGCCACGCGCACTTGGCTATAGCGCCAGTCCTGCCGCTCGGCGACCAGGGGTTTCAGACGGCAACCGTCCCACACGGCCAGGCGCAGGGTGACGGTGTCCAATCCCAGCCGGGTGGCCACCTCCTCGTCCGATTTCCCACGGCTGGTGTCCCGATAGCCCCCGGCAAGGCTCAGAGCGCCATGCCGCGCGCGCGTCCGGTCCGCGCTCTCTTGCGCGTCCCGGTTGATGTCGCTGGCTTCCAAGCCCGGGGGGATGTCGTCCGCCTCCGGTTCGTACACGCTCTCGATCAAGCCGCGCACATCCTCTGGCAAACGGATGCGCGGACGAGCGCGCAACACCCGCTGGGTAAGCCACAGTTGCAGGGTGTATTTGTAGACATGATCTGCCCCGGGAAAGGTTTGCGCGTACCAATCCTCGCCGGGTTCCTCGGTGAAGGGCGGAACGTACACGGCGAAGAGCGGCAGGCCGCGCGCGTCCTGGAGCTCGGATCCTCCGCCCGTGGCCAGTACCTTTCCTTTCCCATCGCGGCAGTGGCGTTGCTGGCGGCCCAGGCGTTGCAACAACAGGTCGATGGGTGCCAGATCGCTGATCACGCGGTCGAAATCCACGTCCAGCGATTGCTCCACCACCTGGGTGGCCACCACCACCCGGCCCTCGCGCCGCGCGCCGGTCCCGTCTCTCCCAAACCGTTTTACCAATTCATCCTGAATGTCGAGGCGATGGCCCATGGCGAAGCGGGCGTGGAAGAGGCTGAGCTTGTCCGCCTCCAAATGGCGGCCCAACTCTTCAAAGGCCTCGACGGCGTCATCCACGGTATTTCGCACCCAGCAGACGCAGGCGCCGGCGCGCGCGAGATTCACCACCATTTCGATTGGCGCTTCCTCCAGCAACTCGATGGCGATGGTTCTGGCGCATGCTTCCGGCACCGCGAACGGGATGGCTTGCCGGCCGGACAGCGCGCCCGCCACGGTGAGCATGGGATAGGCGTCATTCAAGGCTCTCTCCTGATTGGGCTGCGCCACGCCTTGGTAAAAGGCGTCCACCAAGCCCTCGCGCATGCGGGCGGGCAAGGTGGCGGAGAGCAATACCGCGCTGCCGCCATTGGACGCGTGGAAACGCAGCAGGGTTTTCAGGATTTGCAGCATATAGGCGTCATAGGCATGGATTTCGTCCAGAATCAGCACCTTGCCGGTGAGGCCCAACAGGCGCAGCATGCCATGCTTGGCGCGCAACACCGCCAGCATCGCCTGGTCCACCGTGCCCACGCCCACCGCGCCCAGCAAGGCTTTTTTGTTGTTGTCGGCAAGCCACCCCGCGCACATGGCGCCGGCCGTTTCCAGATCCCTGTCAACCAGATCCTTGGGCGGTTCTTTCAGCTCCATGCCGATACTGTCGCTGAATCGTTGCGAGAGATCGCGCTGCCCATGCGCCAGCACCAGGCTGGGAAGCCTGGCCCCGTCAGCCAAGTATAATTTTTGATAGGCCTTGGCCAGGCGGTCGTACATCTGGTCCGCGGTCGCCATGGTGGGCAGGGCGAAAAACATGCCATGGGCCGCGCCAAGCGCCATGAGCCGATGCGCCAACACCAGGGCCGCCTCGGTCTTGCCGCTGCCGGTCAAGTCCTCGGCCACGAACAGGTAAGGGCCCTTCTCGGCATGCAGCGCCAGGGATTCCGCCTCCCGCTGAAGCGCGGTGGCGAGATAGTCGGGGAACAGGGCCTTCAGGCCCGTTCGCGGGGACGCGGCCGGCGGAATCAGGTGTGTTGCGGCCAATGCGGTTCGCGCCCTCTCGATGGTTTTCTCCCAATACGACCAGAGATCGTCTACCCGATCCTGGTAGGGGAAAAAACCCTGGTTCGAACCCAGCCAATCGCAGAGGATGGCGTAACCCGCGAGCAGGTAGGAGGCCGCGCACAGTTGCGGCTCCGAGACCGGATCATCTTCCCAGGCGCCGAGATCGGGATGAAAGTGGGCGGCGCAAGTCCCCACAAAGCCGGCCGCGGCGGACTGACTTTCCCGATCGAAGCAACATGCCAACTCCCGCGGTTTGATGGAGACGGGGCAACGGCCGTGATGGCCCGTAACCGCGGCGATTAAGGGAAGGAAAAAATATTCAAGGATGTCTCGAACCTCGGGACCCGGACGCGCCCAACCGGCCTCTTGCAGCCAATGGTGAAGATTCTCGCCCGCCAGGCCCAGGGCGTCGTGGCGGTACGGTATGTAATGGGTAGGCGGGGGCTTGCCCGGCTGCAATGCGCGCCAGGCGGTTTCACTGGCCCGCTGAAACTGCGGAGAGAACTTGCCCAAATCGTGAATGGCGAGCAGAAAGCACACCAACTTGCGCGCCTCGTCCTCGGGGAGGGCGAGCCCTTGGCTGAGGCGATCGCGCCAGAGCGGCATGGCCTCCCAACAGGCCCAGCCCACCGCGGCCACGTCCAGACAGTGGTAGACCAACAGATGATAGTTGGACCCGTTCTCGTCTTCCGGCCGGGCCTTGCCCCAATAGGGAAAATAGTTGGCTGGTTGGCTCATGCTTGGCTCTTTTTCAAAAATTTTTTGTCCCTACCCAGAAAATGCGGAAATGAACTGGAAAAGGGATCATGGTAGAAAAAATTCTTTGAAAAGGTGGGGGTTTTCTCCCTTAGTAGCATGTAAAAGAAGGTTATTCCCAAAGGAAACGGCACCCCACAATAGGGAAGCCCGGCTTTCATAGAATCTGACAAACGCAGAATGCAAGTGTTAAACTATGGATCCGATTGTACTTGAAAAATACCGAATATATGTTAATTTAGTGACAAGCAAAATCGGTACCATTTTTCAAAAGTTGGAAGGTGCTGGTTTTGCTGGGGATCGAAGTTAGAGTGTTCCCCGCGCGAGCGGGGATGAACCGCGGACTTCAATCCGAAGCTCCACAAAATCTACGTGTTCCCCGCGCGAGCGGGGATGAACCAGGAGCCCAAGGAAAAAGAGGTGTTAAACCTAACGTGTTCCCCGCGCGAGCGGGGATGAACCGAATCTTCCCTATCCTTGGTCCACAGCATTCCAGTGTTCCCCGCGCGAGCGGGGATGAACCGGACTCGCTCGCGGACAATGCGCGAACATATCCGTGTTCCCCGCGCGAGCGGGGATGAACCGAATTTACGAATCTCTCGATCGAGCGAAAACCGGTGTTCCCCGCGCGAGCGGGGATGAACCGCGACGGTCACCGTGTTCTGGCGTTACCGTACGGTGTTCCCCGCGCGAGCGGGGATGAACCGGTTTTCCAGGTTCGGGAGTGGCTACCGGGTGAGTGTTCCCCGCGCGAGCGGGGATGAACCGTAGACGAATTCTAGCATTGCAGATTTACATGGGTGTTCCCCGCGCGAGCGGGGATGAACCGTGAAAACGCATGGTCAGTTTTACAGAGATACGGTGTTCCCCGCGCGAGCGGGGATGAACCGGTTTATGTACTAGAATGTGGCGTGGCTTATTGGTGTTCCCCGCGCGAGCGGGGATGAACCAGCTACCTGCCGGCTGGGCCGCTATACACCAAAGTGTTCCCCGCGCGAGCGGGGATGAACCGGGCGTTTTGACCGAGGGAGATGTACCGTGACCGTGTTCCCCGCGCGAGCGGGGATGAACCGTTGAGGGAGTATCAGAAAGTTTCCTTTCAGAAGTGCTCCTCCGCGGGCGTGAGGTCAATGGATTACCAACCGGCGACAACTGGCCCTTCACAAAACGGCCAGATCTGAATTTCTCTCACACTCCTTCCAAGCTTTTTTGACCCAAGCTGAAGCCCCTTGCTAGGGAGCCATGATGGAGCGGCCGGCAAGCAAGGCGCTTTTCTTCAGATCGGCCCGGTTTATGCCATAATAGGTTCCCATCCATACCGCGTTTCCCTATCCGGCAAAGAAGGAGTTTGGTTGTGCGTTTTTTGAGTATGCCCATGTTGGGATGGTTTTTGTTGACTCCCCCGGCAGCGCTGGCCGCGGGCCTGGAAGGCGACCTGAACGCCCGCTGGCGCGGCGCCTGGGTGATCCTCAAGGTCGAGTCCTATTCCAACTGTGATTCCAGCCACACCAACAACCAGGTGAACGGCCAGTTGGTGAGCAGCAAGGGCCGCCACGCCTTTCCGGCGGGTGAGCTGGCCAAGGTGAAAAAGCTCGATTTGAAGCGGGCGCGCGTGGACGTGCTGCTGGAAGTGGCGGAACCCCGCCTGGTGGCCTTCGAGGACGGCCCCTTCCGCCTATTCAACGAGGCTTTTTGCCTGGAAGAGCTGATGGTGCGCATCCCGCGGGAGGACGTGAAGGGCAAGGATCTGGCGGCGCTGGAGGACGCGCTGAGCGCGGTCATGGAACGCCATACCACGCGCGACAAGGCCACGGCCTCGCCCAACTGGAACCGCCGCAAACGCCGCCCCTTCCCAGAGGACTACCAGCGAACCCTGGCCGAATACAGCCAGTGGAAGGAAGAACAACGGCTGCTGGCTATCCGCGAACGCATCGATGAGTCGCTGGATAAAGCGGCCGCTATCCTGCGCGGGGTGAGCCCCAACGCGGAGTACGCGGATGGGTTCACCTATGGCATCGAGTCCATGCGGGACGCGCGTTTCGGCGACTGTGGGCAATTGATGAGCGGCAGTTTTTACAGCTACCAGAAGAATGCGCCCCAGGGCAGCTTTTCGCAACAGTGGAAAGAGGGCTACCGGGAGGGCCAGCAGCTCACCTATTTCCTGGAGCTCGCGCGGCGGCTCTCGCCCTGCCTGGAGGAAGCGCCCTAAGAGCGGACCCTCGAACCTGAGGTCTCCCCCACCCCATGTCAAGGAGCCCGCCATGAAACCATCCGACCTTCCCCGGTGCGGAATCGTACTCTCCGGCGGCGGCGCGCGCGGCGCGTATCAGGCGGGTGCGCTCCATGCCCTGGCGGAAATTGCCGCGGCCGCGGGCGGAACGCATCCCTTCCGCATCCTCACCGGCGCCAGCGCGGGCGCCATCAACGCCACCTATCTGGCCTCACGCGACACGGATTGGGTGACCGCCGCCCAATCCTTGCGCGAAATTTGGGATCGCCTGACCACCGACCTCGTCATCCGAGTGGGTGGCGGTTCCTTGGTGAAAGACGGCGCAAGGCTGTTGTGGAGCCTGCTGCTGGGCGGTGCGCGGGGCAAGCGGCCCAAACCCAACATCAGCCTGCTGAACACCGATCCGCTGGGCAGGCTCATCCGCGCCCATACCGCGGCCGATCTGATCGCACGCAACCTGGATGCGGACCGTCTGGATGCGGTGGCCCTCACCGCGGTGGACTACGAAACCTCGGTGGGCGTGACCTTCGTACAGGGCCGTCCGGGCACGCCGGTCTGGCGGCGGAGCAAGCGCTTTGCGGTCCACGCGGAATTGACGCCGGCCCATGTGATGGCCTCCAGCTCGATTCCCATCTTTTTCCCACCCGCGCGCATCGGCAAACGCTATTTCGGCGATGGCTGCTTGCGCAATACCGCGCCGCTCAGTCCGGCCATCCACCTGGGCGCCGAGCGCCTGATCGTCATCGGCGTGCGCAAGAAACGGGAGATCCTGCCGGATTTGGCCGCGGCCAGCATGGAGCCAGGGGTGGGCAAGATCCTCACCAACATCATCAATTCTGTGTTTATGGACGCCATCGAGGCCGATATCGAACGGCTCAACCGCATCAACCACCTGCTCGCCAAGGTTCCCGGCAGGAGGCTGAAAACCGGGCCTCCCCTGCGGGAGGTGGGCCTGATCTACATCCGGCCCTCCCGCGATTTGGCGGAGGTCGCGGCCGAGGAAGCCCATCACCTGCCCCGTTCGCTGCGTTACCTGGTTTCCGGATTGGGCAATGTAAAGCAAACCGCGGATTTGATCAGCTACCTGATGTTCGAGGGCGCCTATTGCTACCGCCTGGCCGAGTTGGGTTATCGCGACTGTTATGCTCGGGAAGAAGAGGTTCGCGGCTTCCTCACCTCTTCCAAGCTCCTGCTTCCCGAGTAGTTGCCGGTTTCCACGGGCGGCCGGGCCGAGATTGAATCGACACTTCGGCCCACGGGACGGCTACAATGGGATCAGCGGCGCCCAAACCGGAAAGCAGCCATTTTTTGCGAGGGAGGGAATCCAACCGATGGGAAAGGCTACCGGATTTGACAAGGGCTGGTTGCGCTTGGCGGTTGCAACTGCCCTTGTCCACGGATTGATCGTCTCGAACGCGTTTCCGCCGACGACTCCGAATCAGCCACCATCGGAAAAAATGCGGGAAACCGGCTGCTTCGAATACATTTTGCCGCACACGCCCTCCAACGATCGGGAAGAGACCTTTGTCACCATCATCAACCCATGGAGCACGAGGGTCGCCCATACGGTTGTGCGGGGATGGGACGGGGAGGGCGGCCTGGTGGGAGAGCTTGCCTTCTCACTTTTGGCCTGGAACAAACAACGACCGGGCCTGAAGGCCTGGTTCGGCGCGGAGGCCTCGCGGGTGGCCTGGCTGGAGGTGTACGCGGACCTGCCGCTTCACGTATTCGCGGAGGTTGAGGGCGAAGAAACCAGCGCGGCGTACATGGCCTCGTCCGGCCCCGAGGACCGCCTGTTTTTACCGCATGTAGCCAAAAACACGAACCGTTTCGCCACCTATCTGGCCGCGGTCCACGATCAGCTTTCGGAGCAGCCCATCCAGATCCTGACCCAACCGGAAGGACAAACTTTCCCCTTTCCCGTCAGCCATCAGGGTCCCCAACATTTCCACGGCGATGTGCGCGAGCTTCTCGGCGACGATCTGAGCGGCGTGGATTGGGCCCAGCTCTTGGGTTCCGGGGCCGATCCTGGGGAGGGCGTCGCCGCGATGGAATACTTCACCGTACTTCCCGAGGAAACCCAACTCGCGGCCCTGGGTCTGAACGACCGTTCGGGTCATATTCTCCGATTCGCCCATATCGCCAAGGACGTGGGCCAGTTCTGGACCGGCCTGGTCTACATCAATCCCGGCGATCTGCCGGCCAATCTGGCGGAAACCTATTATGACGACCAGGGCGCATTGCTGTTGCGCCGCGAACGGCAGTTGGCCGCCGGCGCGAAGGTAGACCCCATTCCCCTGTTCGACCAAAACCAGCAAGAGCCCGCCGGCGCGGCCTGGCTGGAAGTCACCTCCGATCAGCCGCTGCTGGGGTACGAACTCTTCGGCGCGCCCCTGAATTCGGGGCACGATTATTTCGCGGGTCTGCGCGGCAACCTGGAGACCGCCCGCATCATCGATTATCCCTATCTCCTGTTTGGAGAGAACGCGTTTACCGGGCTGGTGGCGGTGAACACCGGCGAGGAAGCCGCGGACTTGTTTTTTACCGCCATCGCCGCGGATGGCAGCGTGGTGGCGCGGGCGGAACCCCCGCTCCGGGTGGCGCCCAAGTCCAAGGTCGTGCGCCTGGCGCGGGACCTTTTCAGCGATCAGGATCTCATTCGCGCCGCATGGTTCCGCGCGGCGGGGCCGGAGCCCGTTTGGACCGGGTTCCTGTTGTGGGGCGACACGGCGCCGCCCCGCCGGAAACTGGCGGCCATCGAGGCCGTTGCCGCTTCCGATGAAAGCCCGCCCATCGTCTTGGATGAGGTTTTCGCGGATTGGGATACCCGACCGCCAGCCCATCGCGACGCTCCCGACGACGCGGGCGGTGGCGCGGCAGATTTCAGCGCCCTTTGGGTGGACCATGACGACCGCTACCTTTTCCTGCGCTTCGAGGTAGGGGCCGAGCTCTTGCTGCAAAGCGGCAGCGGGGTACAACTGCTGGTGGACAGCGATTGCAAGCGCATCACCGGAATGCCGGCACACGGGTTGGGCGCCGAGTTGGAATTCCGCTTCGGCGAGGGCGCCGGAGCGGTGATGCTCAACGGTCAGACCACGACCATTGGCCCTTACGATCTGCAATTGGCCTCCTCCCCCACGGTCAGTTCGCGCCAATTCGAGCTGGCCATTCGGCTGGACAGTCAAATCGGCGGCGCGGCCTTATTCCCAAACGAGGAGATCAAAATCCTGCTGCGCTCGGGTGAGGACCTGTTACCCGATGAAAGCGGCGGCCTCAGCTACCGAATTGAACCCAGGACGCCGGTTCCGCCGCCCGCGTTCTCCATCGCAAGACGAGATTCCGGCCACTTGCGCGTCCTAAGCTACAACGTGGGCGTACACGGCATTTTCGAGGCGGCCCTGGCCCCCGCCTACACGCGATTGCTACAGGCGATCCAGCCGGATATCATCGGCTTCCAGGAAATTTATTTCCCCAACACCCAACTCACCGCCGATCTGGTAGAACAATTTCTGCCCTCGGGCCCGGGCGAGACCTGGCATCACGCATCCGCCAACAATTCGGATGCGGTCGCGGTCAGCCGTTTCCCCATCAAATCGGTGTATCCCCTGATGAGTAACAGCGCATTTCTGCTGGATTTGAGGCCGAGATTCGACACCGATCTATTGCTGCTGGTGGCGCATCCGCCCTGTTGCGGCGATGACGCCGGCCGGCAAGTCGAATTCGACGCCATGATGGCGTTCATCCGCGAGGCAAAACAACCGGGCGGGACGCTTACCCTGGCCCGTGGCACGCCGATTATGGTGGTGGGCGACATGAATCTGGTAGGAGACTCGGCTCAGCAGCGGACCCTGCTGCAGGGCGACATCGTGGATCAGGCCATGTTCGGGCCGGATTTTGATCCGGATTGGAATGGCGACCGGTTGGCCGACGCCAAACCAAACACCACGGGAGCGCCTATGTCTTTTACCTGGTACAACGAAGCCAGCAGCTTCAGTCCCGGCAGGCTGGATTACGTGACCTACACCGCCTCGGTGCTCGCCAAGCGGAATGCCTTCGCGCTATTTTCCCCGGGCTTGAATGCCGAGGAATTGGCCACGCATGGGCTTCATCGGGAGGATAGCCTGATGGCTTCCGACCATTTGCCGGTGGTGGTGGATTTCGAATGGAATCCGCTGGAAGCGTCGGCCGACAAAACCATCGCGGCCGGAGCCAACCCGCCCCGGCGGGGGGAGTAAGGCTCATGGCCCTGGAGCTTCCACCCCTGAACGCGGTCCAGGCCTTCGAGGCCGCGGCCCGGCATTTGAGCTTTACCCGCGCGGCCGAGGAGCTGTTCGTCACTCATGGCGCGGTCAGCCGGCAGGTCAAAAAGCTGGAAGAGCATCTCGGCGTTCTCCTCTTCAAGCGCCTGCCTCGCTCGCTCGCGCTCACGGAACAGGGCGCCGTGTACTTTCCCATCGTCCAGGAGGCGCTGAGGCGGCTCTCCGACGGCACCCGTCTGATGCTCAAACCCGCGTTGCAGAACACCCTCACCGTAAGCGTGATTCCATCCTTCGCCGCCCGTTGGCTGGTGCCGAGACTGGAGCGCTTCTACCAGCGCTACCCCGATTGGGACGTGTTGCTCAACGCCTCCTTCCAACTCGCGGATTTCGAACGCGAAAACATCGATATGGCCATTCGCTATGGCGGAGGGAAGTGGCCGGGCCTGCACTCGGTGCTGTTGATGACGCTGGATTTCGTGCCGGTGTGCGCGCCGGCCATCATGGAAGGCCCCCATCCCCTGCTGAAACCCGATGATCTGCGGCATCACACCCTGTTGCACAACCTATCGCGCGACGATTGGAAAAGCTGGTTCTGGCTGGCCGGCGTCGAGGACATCGACCCGGGCCGGGGCCCCACATTCAATGACCACAACATCACGCTCCAGGCCGCCATCGATGGGCTGGGCGTGGCCTTGGCCCGGGAGCAACTGATCGATGCGGACCTGAAGGCGGGCCGGCTGGTGATTCCCTTCGAGTTGCGCATGCCCATCAAGGCGTCCTACTACATCGTCTGCCCCCAAGCCACGGTCAACCAGCCCAAGATCAAGGCCTTCCGAGAATGGCTGCTGGAAGAGGCCGGGAGCACCCGCGCCGCGGGGGGGTAATCGTTAGGATTCGCGGTGATCACGGGTTTCCCGGCGCCCTATTTCCCTCGGGTCAGGAATCGCGTTTGAGCACCAGGACCGTTCGGTCGTCCTCGTTCTTGGGGCAAATGCCGCCGAAATGAACGCTGGCCCGCACCAGGCCGTCGGCGATCTCCTGGGCCGGCCGGTCCACGAGCCGCAGCAGGGCTCGCCTCAGGCCGCAAACGCCGTATTCATTGTCCTGGCGGTTGTAAACCTCGGGAAGGCCGTCACTGAAGAACACCAGCAGGTCGCCGGCCCGCAGGCACAACTCCATTTGGTTGTACCCGCTACCCGCGAAAAGACCCAGGGGCACGCCGACCAGGGGAAGCTCCTCTATTTGGCCATCGCGAAAGAGAAGCGGTTGCGGCAGGCCGGAGTTGGCCATGGTAAGGCAGGCGCGC